>CBINHQ010000318.1:0-3579 GCA_966250475.1 uncultured Chitinophagaceae bacterium | reverse complement strand
CTAATTGGCTAATTAGCTAATTATCCTGCGAGGATTAGAGTCAATGAAGGTTTGCCAGGAGCTTTTCTTGCGAGATGTTTTTTTCGGAGTCGTTGCTTCAGGAATGTTTCCCTGGAAGTGATGGCAGATCGCCACAGCTAATGCATCTGTAGCATCCCAATGCTGCGGGCGTTCGGTGAGCGAAAGAATATGACATAGCATCTTCCACACCTGTTCCTTTCCCGCATTCCCATTACCGGTGATGGATTGCTTGATCTTCCTCGGTGAATACTCGGTGACCTGGAGTCCCGCCGATATGGCCGCCGCGATAGCCACGCCCTGCGCCCTTCCCAGCTTGAGCATGCTCTGCACATTCTTTCCAAAGAAGGGGGCCTCAATAGCGAGTTCATCGGGTTTATAGATCTTCACGAGGTGCGTGATCTGGTCGTGGATATGTTGGAGCCTTCGGTAGTTGTCGTGCCGCGAATTCAACTTGAGCACATTCATCTCCACGAGTCGCATCCTTCCTCCCGAAATGGATATGATTCCATGCCCCATCACCATCGTGCCGGGGTCAATGCCGAGGATTATTTTACCAGCCTTTTGCAAAGGGTCGCTTATTTTTACCGAAACTACTGAGTAATTGACTAATTAACTAATTAGCTAATTAGTTAATTAGTCAATTGAGCAAGAACTTTATGGATTTAAGAAAGTCTCGTATAAGGATATTCATCAGTTACTTCCTTGGCCCCATACTGTTTCTCTGGCTCTCATATTCCATCTACACCGAAGTCCGCAATCAACCCGACCTCGCCGAGAAATGGTCAGCCATCAAATCATCCCTCGGCCTTCCTGTGCTTCTCACCTTCCTTGCCGTGTTCGTTTTGATGCTCGTAAACTGGGGCATCGAAGCTTTGAAGTGGAAAATATCCGTAAGGGGAATTCAAAAGATCAGCTACGCGACAGCCTTTCGCGCCATCCTCTCGGGAACTTCATTCTCCGTGACCACACCCAACAGAGTGGGAGAGTACCTCGGCCGCGTGCTGTACATGAATGAAGGCAACAGGGTGAAGGCTGTTTCTCTCACCATCGTGGGAAGCATCAGCCAGCTCATCATCACCATCGCGTTCGGACTTGTCGGGCTACTCTTTCTTCGCAGTCGCATAGCAAATGCGAGTCTTGCAACAGATTTCTGGATCGATGTGATCATCGGCGGCGCATCTGCCACACTGCTGCTTTTAACAGTATTTTATTTCCGCCTTCCCTTCCTAATCCGATGGCTGGATCGTCTTCCATTTAGCCGAAAATTCTCCTGGATGATTAGCGCGCTGGAGGAGTTCAATGCAACTTTGTTGCTTCAACTCCTGTCATTATCAGCGATCCGCTTCATGGTTTTCATCTTACAGTATTACCTGATGTTCCGGGTCTTTGAAGTGGACATCACATGGGTACAGGGATTGCTTGGAGTTAGCGTATCCTTTCTGGTGATGGCGGCAATACCAACGATCGCGTTGTTCACCGATCTTGGATTGAGAGGAGAGGTAAACCTTCAACTGCTGGGTTTGTTTAGTAATAACAGCCTGGGCATAAGCCTCACTGCAGCGAGTATCTGGTTCATTAACCTGATCGTTCCTGCATTGGTGGGCAGTTTATTAATTTTGAGTATTAAAAGGGTCTTAAAACAGGACGGAGAAAAACTCCGGCAAAATGATAAAACGATAATCGATGAAAGGAATTAAATGGTTGGCAATACCAGCCATCGCGCTGATGGCTTTCTCTCCGGGACATAACATACCGGAACAGGAATTCTGTGGAATCGACAATACTTCCTTCCAGGCGGGTGAGAAGATCACTTACACCGTCTACTATGCTGTGGCTGGAATCTACGTGAACGCCGGCACCGCCACCTTCACCAATACACTGGAAACGCTCAACAACAGACCCGTGTACCACATCGTGGGAGAAGGCAACACGAACTCATCCTACGACTGGATCTACAAAGTGCGCGATAAATACGAGACATACATCGACACCGCTACGATGCAAACACTGAAGTTTGTTCGAAACGTGAATGAAGGTGGATACAAGAAATACCAGAACGTAACCTTCAACAAGACCGCACACACGGCTATCACCAACGATGGTGTATTCAAAGTGCCACAGTGCGTGCAGGACGTAGTGAGTTCAATTTACTACGCAAGAAACATCGACTTCTCAAAGCTTCGCCCGAACGATAAGGTAGCATTCTCCATGTTCCTCGACAACGAAGTGCACAACATGTACATCCGCTACCTCGGCAAGGAAGTGGTGAAGACTAAGTATGGAAAATTCAATGCAATCAAATTCAAACCCCTTCTGCTAAAAGGCACCATCTTCGAAGGTGGAGAAGAAATGACGGTTTGGGTCACCGACGACGCTAATCGCATCCCCGTCCGCATCGAAAGCCCCATCGTTGTTGGTAAGGTGAAGATTGATATGATGGCGCATAAGAATTTGAGGCACCCCCTAAGCTCGCTAATTAAGCGGAGGTAAGGCAATTAGCTAATTAGTTAATTAATTAATTAGTTAATTAATTAATTAGTTAATTGATTAGAGTTCTTCTAGTTTGAAGTATCTGTCAGGTCGTATACCTTTCTCTGTTCTCATCAACGTGCAACACTCATTCTTCGGATCGTGTTCGAAGAAGAGAATGTAATTTCCTTCAACAGCTTCTTCGAGGAAGGATTGTTTTTCATTGAGCGTTGTTAGAGGGAACATGTCGTAAGCCATCACATAAGGGAGTGGAATATGTCCGGCTGAAGGAAGGAGATCGGCCATGTAGACAATCGTCTTGTCCTTATATTTTATCTGGGGCAGCATCATACATTCAGTATGACCACTTACAAAGCGCACATCGATATTATCTGTAAACTTCGTAAGTGGAAGGCGGTTGCCCTTTTTTTCTGCCACATCGATAAACTTCAGTTTGCCGCTCTCCTGTATGGGAAGAATATTTTCTTTCAGGAATGAAGCCTTCTCTCTCGCATTTGGATTTACAGCCCAATCCCAGTGCTTCGCATTGCTCCAGTAAGTAGCATTCTTAAATGCAGGCACGAGTTTGTCGCCTTCGCGTACGATGCTGCCGCCGCAATGATCGAAATGCAGGTGAGTGAGGAATGCATCGGTGATATCGTCGGGAGTGAAGCCGTGCTTTGCGAGTGATTTCACCAGCGTGTCATCGCCGTGGAGATAGTAATGACTCCAGAATTTCGCATCCTGCTTGTCGCCGTTTCCATTGTCGATTAGAATGAGACGATCGCCGTCCTCGATGAGCAAACAACGCAGCGCCCAGGAGCAGAGATTGTTTTCATCGGCGGGATTGATCTTATTCCAGATGCTTTTCGGCACCACTCCAAACATCGCTCCGCCATCAAGCTTGAAGTATCCGGTATTGATTGTGTAGAGGTTCATAGGGGCAAAATTAATAATTAGCTAATTAGTTAATTAGTTAATGGGGTTACGCGCTTTCTGGAGGTATAGAACAATAGTAACAGGCCGATGATGAAATAGGTCATCAATGCCAGTACTGAACCGCGCTGTGATCCTGTTATTTCATTGATG
>CBINHQ010000317.1:0-3592 GCA_966250475.1 uncultured Chitinophagaceae bacterium | reverse complement strand
ATCGCAGTTCACTGCAAGCGATGCAACTGCATGTATCGGAAATGTAGTGCAGTTCCAGAATCAATCCATTGGTGCGACTTCCTACCTCTGGAACTTTGGCGACAACACCACATCCACGCTCACGGATCCCACGCATACGTATTCAACACCCGGTACCTATACAGTATCACTCATCACCTATAGTTTCAATGCACCGGGCACTGTATGTACCGATACCTCCACGCAACTCATCAATGTAGTCACTACGCTGCCGGGTGATTTCGATGCCAGCGCATATGTAGGCAATTGCGCGCCGTTCGTGGTTGACTTCACAAACAACATCACTCCATCCGTCACCGCAAGTTGGGACTTCGGCGATGGAGCCACTGGTACGGGCGATCAGATTTCGCATACTTACCAACAGGCAGGTGTGTATCATGTGAGCCTGACTGTAATGGTTCCGGGAGGATGCACCTATGTGACTACAAAAACGATCACCATCAACGGTCCCATTGGAACATGGACACATACAACCGGATACCTCTGCGAAGGGCGCGCCGCTAACTTCCAGGTTACTGCCAACAATTTCGATTCGCTTATTTATGGTTTTGGTGATGGAACCACTCTCCAAACCACAGATAATTTCGTGTACCATACATATGCAAATCCCGGCGTTTATTTCCCCAGCGTGATTTTGAAAAATAATGCAGGATGCGAAATAACTCTTCCCGGCATCGATTCCATCAGGGTAGATGCAATCGAAGCAGGATTTACCAGCACACAGGTTAATTCCTGCGGAAGCACAAAACTGATATTTACGGATACCAGTCACGTTTTCTTCGGCAAGGATGAGGTGCTATGGGATTTTGGCGATGGCACACAGGGTAGCGGTGGCACGGTCGAACATCTTTATACTGCAGCAGGCTCGTACCAGATAAGGATGATCGTGACGGGCCTAAGCGGTTGCGCAGACACAGTTGTTCTGCCAATCGATGTGCGCGTCAACAACATTCCGCTTGCGGAAATTGTGAGCGGTCCATCTGTCTGCACCGGGGTGGATGTAGTCTTTGGCAGCAACATTCAATCTACGGACCCTATCAACCTTATCAAGTGGGAGCTCTCCAATGGCGCGACCGGAGTTGATCCCTCATTTACGTTCAACTTCACCCAATCGGGAACATATACCATCAGGTTGATCGTTGGAACGGTGAATGGGTGCTACGATACCACCTCGCACACTTTCCAGGTCAATCCCACACCACAGGTGAATGCAGGCGCGGATCACACCATTTGCCTCGGCTCGAGCATTCCACTCGTGGCAAACGGTATCAACGTTGCATCGTATAGTTGGAGTCCGCTGCAAGGTTTGAGCTGTTATGATTGTCCTAACCCGATCGCCAACCCGATAATAACAACTCCGTATGTCGTGCAGGGAATGAGCGATCTTGGATGCCCTGCTTACGATACCGTTGTTGTGACGGTTATTCAACCCCTGCAGATGACCGCATCTCCTTCCGACAGCATTTGCATCGGTCAATCCATCGATCTCCTCGTGAGCGGCGCAGCAAGCTATGCATGGACACCCGCTCAAGGACTAAGCAACACCACCGTTTCAAATCCAACGGCATCACCAACCGTGACGACTACGTATCGCGTAGTAGGATACGATGGCTTCAATTGCTTTACGGATACCGCATTCATCACGATTGGAGTGGGACAATATCCCACGGTTAATCTCGGGCCCGACCTGGTGCTTTCAACCGGGACGATGCATCCGCTCACATCTATCATTCAGAACGGACCGATCGTGCAATGGGATTGGACGCCTTCCACTGATCTCAGTTGCGATGATTGTGAACTTCCAATCGCTGAAATAAAGAAAGACATCACCTATGAGGTGAAGGTCACAACTGCGTACGGATGTTCTGGTGTTGATTCCATCCAGATAAAAACCTTCTGTGAAGATGCGCAAGTGTTCATTCCAAACGCGTTCACTCCGGATGGAGATGGATACAACGATATCCTGATGGTTCGCGCGAGAGGCGTTGCCGTAGTGAAGTCTTTCAGGATCTTCAACCGCTGGGGTGAACTCGTGTTCGAGCGAGGTAATCATCCTCCCAATTCACCACAATATGGATGGGATGGAAGAGTGAAAGGAGTGGCGGGCCCACCCGAAGTGTACGTCTACACCGCCGAAGTGGTCTGTGAAAATGGAACCATCTACACTTACAAAGGAAATGTGACACTGTTAAAATAGCGAAGATGAAAAGGAAATTACTCACCACACTCATCATACTCGTTTCCGCGGCTGCATCGGCGCAGGATATTAACTTCTCACAATTCTACGAGCTTCCCTTGCTTCGTAATCCCGCGCTTGCCGGACAATACCGCGGCGACATTCGAGTCACCAGTGCATTCCGATCACAATGGAACAGCGTGACCGTTCCTTTCAAGACTACCGCGCTCGGCACTGAATTGAAACTCGGACTCGGACAAAATTCTTACGACTATCTTTCTCTTGGATTGCAACTCACCAACGATGTCGCTGGCGATTCGCGTTTAGGACGGACCCAGATCATGCCAATGATTGCTTACCACACACTCATGAGCGCCGACAGGGATGCCTATCTTTCGCTCGGAATACTTGGAGGCGCCGTGCAACAACGCTTCGATCCAACCAAACTAAAGTTCGATGATCAGTTTGTCAATGGATCTTATTCCATCACCAATCCCACGCATGAAGTTTTTACCAGCACAAATGTTACTTACTGGGATGCCAGCGTGGGACTGAAGTATAGCTCCGACTTTGGCTACGACAATGCATTCTACATCGCTGCAGGATATTTTCACTTCAGTCAGCCGAAGGTTGCGTTTGCTTCGTTTAACGATGTACGACTTAATAGAAAGATTGTGTTGAATGCGGGTCTTTCCCTTGCCACCAGCGACTTCAACAAAGTGATAATTTACCTTGATTATTTTCACCAGGGAGGAAACGATCAGGTGCAGGGAGGATTTCTCTATCGCCACGATCTGTTGCAGGAAGATGTTGACTTCACAGTCAGCCTGACAGGTGGTGCGTTCCTTCGTTGGAACGATGCAATCATTCCCGTTATCAAACTCGATTATTACAACTGGGGCTTTGGAATTTCTTATGATGCGAATATCAGCAAGCTCCGCACAGCCTCGAAGGGCAGGGGAGGGTTTGAGCTGACGTTGAGCTATAGTAATTTCCTGAATATTCGGAATAGTTCGTTGGAGAGTGTGAGGTGTCCGGTGGTGTTTTAGGAGGCAGGCGTTGATGGGGGTAAGAGGTGAGCGGGGACGGAACGTTGACCGTATACCGTTGACCGTATACCGTTAACAAGCTTGCCCTGACGAAAGTCAGGGTTGACCGTCTTCTGGATGAGGGATGTGAGATGGGAGATGAGAGTCTTCAGATTCAAAACAACTTGAATCATCAAACAGTCTCTAAATTTTAAGACCCTCATCCCTCATCCCTCATCTCTCATCCAAGAACGGTCAACGGTCAACAGTCAACGATCAACGGTCAACAGTATACAGTCAACGACAACCCTCTTCCCTCATCTCAACTTAACCATCTTCCCCCTCGTAA
>CBINHQ010000316.1:0-3602 GCA_966250475.1 uncultured Chitinophagaceae bacterium | reverse complement strand
GCGCGAGGAATGTGGTCGCTTCATCCCGATGGATATTACATTCGTTATTTACCCGAAGGTTATTCCCGCACAAAAGTTCAGATCTACGTTCCCGAATCTAAAGGCCAGGTTAAATACAATGCAATTGGCACAATCGCATGCCCGGCGAATACAGGAGCGCAACGTTTGGCGCAGACGAATATTCCGATTGAAATGGAGGAGGGAGTGGTTGAGGATCCTTGCTCGCTGAATTAGCTCAATTAGTTAATGAGCTAATAGTTAATGGAGGAAATCTTGGAGGATTGAAGGGCGTTCTTTCACGCTTAAGAGCGATCATTGGTTGTAAAAAGCGCAGTATATTTCGCTTTTTCACAGTTTATTAATTTGTGTGGGTTAAATGTCACGAAAAAGCGAATTATCCTGCGCTTCTTAGTGTTAAGAAGTGAAAATTGTTCTTACTATGAAGCTGGCATCTTCGTAATTCTACGAGTATCCAATTGTTAAAACCATTCCTCAAGCCTTGCAAAGGCTGGATGAGATTTTTATCTTGTAAGACAATCTCGCCACATGAAGCAGACCACTGCCCGCACTACTTCTACTAAAGTAACCCAGGTTGACAATTACAAGAAGGGTGAGCTGTTCGAAGAGTATATAATCGCCTTGTTCAATAAGGAGTTCTTTAAATTAATGGAATGGCGTAAGTCGACAACATTTGAGAATGGTTTGATTACTGGTGACCTCTGGAATCCAGATATTGAAATGGATTTAGTGTTTACTGGAAGAAGCAGATACAGATTCGCTGTGGAATGTAAATGGAGGAAGAAGTTTAAGGATGGAAAGATTTCCTGGGCGCGGGATGAACAGATACTTGCTTACCAAATGTTTCAGGATCAACGAAGGATTCCTGTTTTTGTAGCCATTGGCATTGGTGGAACACCAGATAATCCAGAAAGATTGTTCCTCACACCCCTGAACAATATCTATATGCATAATGAGCTATACGAGTCAGACCTGATACCTTACAAGAGAAAGCCCACTTCGAGATTTTATTATGATTTCATTCAATTGAAACTCTTCTAGGGTTATTGCTGTAGCTGAAGGCAACATAATAATGTTAATTTTTCCTACTAAGGTTGCTCTTGAAGAATTATTTTTCATAAACTTGATAGCGGATTTCAGAATTTCATTCTTCAACCGGCCAAATCCTTCGAATGAGAATCTTTTTCCTGATCAGCTCATTCTTTCTGTTTGTTACACATTTATGTGGACAGGGTGTCGTCTTCAAGGAGGGTGTTTCCTGGGACAGCCTGCTCACGGAGGCGAGTGTAAAGGATAAACTAATTTTTGTTGATGTGTATACCGATTGGTGTGGTCCCTGTAAGCTTATGGACAAGCAAGTCTTTAGCGACAAAGTTGTCAGTTCGAAGATGAAAAAAGACTTTATCAACTTCAAACTTAACGCTGAAAAGGGGCAGGGAATTTCTCTCGCGCGCAAATACAATGTGTTCTCCTACCCGACCTATCTCTTCGTGAATGGAAGCGGCACGCTAATCTATCGAACTGAAGGATACATGCCCGCGCAAAGGTTCATGCAGGAAATGAAGAATGCACTCGAAGAGTTGAACGACAGCATCACCCTACTTGAAATGGATGCTAGATACATGAGCGGAAATCGAGATTCTGAGTTCATGTACAATTATATTGTGAAGCGAACCAAACTCAAGCAGGATAACAAGGATCTGCTCGACGAATATTGTCTTCTTCTCGATAGTACACAAAAGAATTCAGTTAGAACCCTTCAACTGCTCGCGGACAATGCTGCATTTGGTGTGCGTAATCTCCAGATTGGACCCGCATTGACTTTATTGCTGAGCAATAAGGACAGGTTTTCTCAACTGAAAAATATTGAGAGCGTAGATAATTACATTTCGCTTGCTCAGCAGAACACATTGATGAAGGCAATCAAGCTGGAGGATGAAGACCTGCTTGATCTCATCCTGCGGGCAAACAAGGACAGAAAACATGAGCCTTTCGATGAAGAGTCAGATGAGATGTTCATGCTCACATACTATTACGCTACCAGGCAATACCAGTCTTACATACGGGCAGCTGTAGATTTCATGAATAATGTATTGATGAAAATCTCAGACAATCAGCTTGAAGTAAAGGATAAGGCGGTGCTTGGCGAGGTAATTATAGAATTGGAAGAATATCTGGCAAGTAAAACTCCTGAGGAAAGAGAAAGGACATTGGCCTCGTACCGGAAAACACAGACTATACAATTGATCAGAACCTTCAATAAAATCAGTAAGACTATCCTTTTCATTGGCGCAGGTGATACGCTTGTTCAACAAGGCCTGGCATGGATGGCGAGATCTTATGAACTCGCGAAAAAAGACACTGCTTATTTCAAATACGTCTATCCAGAGTGCCAGAAGATATATGCTTCATATCTCTACCTGGCTGGCGATAGCCAAAAGGCAATTGCTTTGCAGCAAAATGCATTGAATTGCATAAGCCAGCCTGGAATTGCCGATACTGGAGAAGAGATAAAAGAATACTCCATATTACTGGAAGCGATGAAGGCTGGGAAGGAATTGAGTTTTGGTAGATGAATATTTAAACTGGAAAAGATTTTAACTAATCCCAACTCCAAGGATCCAATTCACACTATACCTATCCATCAGTTGAATGAAACGATTTTCACTGTTGTAAGAGCAGAAATATCTGCCCGTAAGTCTTCCAACCAACACCGCACGTTCAGAAACTGAATCACATTCCACCAGTATGCTGATGTTGTTTCCTGCCGTCACCCTTCCATCCTCTGTAAGATCGGTACCAAGCAATTTGAAATACTTGTTCCTAAGCGTGGCGCAAACGACCGCGTTCTTCAAATTTTCGCAGCATGGCAATTCCTCACCAAGGGTCTGGATGGACAACTCGCCGCCGAAGCATTGCTGATAGTAAGTGAATGCTTGTGCGCAGTTGCCGTTAAAGCTCAGAAATACCGCGAAGTGTTTAGTCATGTTCCTGTTTTCGAATTGCGGCTACGCCGCAATTTGGGTTTACCGCCAAGGGCGCGGAGAACGCCGAGGAGGTGGCTACGCCGCAAATTTGTCCAAAAAATCGCTGTGGGTGCTGGACCATTGGACACGGATTAGTTATGATTGCTTATGATTTGTTATGATCGATCATAATGGAGCCACGGGAATTTTTTTTGGAAACGGATTATACGGATCTTACAGGTGAACACGGATTTTGTGCATCAGGGTTTAATCATAACAAATCATAAACAATCATATTAAATCTGCGTAATGCAATCTTCCACCGTGTCCTCCGCGCCCTCCGTGGTAAACCTTATTGCAGCTTTGCGCAATCTTCCTCCGCGTTCTCCGCGTCCTCCGTGGTAAACTTTATTGCAGCTTTGCGCAATCTTCCTCCGCGTTCTCCGCGCCCTCCGCGGTAAACCCATTGCAGCGTATCGCAACCCTTCCTCCGCGCCCTCCGCGGTAAAACCTTATTGCGCATAGCGCAATCCACAATCCTCTCCCTTTGCGGTTGCGCTTCTGCCCACCCCACTCAAAACCTACCCCGGAAACTTCGCCATATCCATATAAATCACC
>CBINHQ010000315.1:0-3604 GCA_966250475.1 uncultured Chitinophagaceae bacterium | reverse complement strand
CCTTTAAAATTTTCACAACAATAGCCTCTCACTCAAAACACGGGGTGATATCTGAGGAATTTTTTGAATATTGCGCGGGATTGATCTCCTGATCATCTACCAACCTTAAAAAACCTTAACTTATCCTCACAACCACAGCCATTATGCGAAATTATTTCCTGCTATGCGCGATGCTCGCGTCCATGGTTATTTCATCTTGCAAACAAAATGCAATTCACCTCGAGTAAACCAACGCTAAAGGAGAGGTGCCTCAACTTGGAAATCTAGTATTCCGATTTAATCGATCACTCGTGGATGATTCTTTGCTGAATGCATGGGACTCGACAGAATATGTTTCGTTCACTCCGAAGATCAATGGTAGGTTCAGGTGGGAGAGCCCCGATCAACTCGTGTTCTCACCCTCGGGTCCGTTACTGCCGGCTACAAGCTATACAGCAAAGGTCGGCACGGAAGTGCTTCGCTATACCGAATTCAACAGCGTGGATGGTGGCGACGAGATAAAGTTTTATACGCCGAAACTCACGCTCGACAATTACCAGGTTACCTGGATGTTGCAGGGAGAAGGCGGCACCACTGCTGCTCCGCAAGTAGATCTTCAATTCAATTATCTCGTGAATCCTTCTGACCTGAAGGATAAGCTAAAGATCGATGTTGAAGGTAAGAGCGCGGAATACCAACTCATCACTATGTCGCCTGCGAATACGATCTCGGCGCGCATCACCAACCTTGGAATGTCAGACAATGACTACGATACAAAGGTCACAATCGCTAAAGGATTGAAGCCGCACACGGGTAACAACAGCACTGAAGAAGACATCGTGACTACGATGGTCATTCCTTCTCCATACGTACTTGCGATTAACGAACTCCGTTCAGATCATGATGGAATGGAAGGGACAGTGAAGGTGGTGACGAGTCAACAAGTAGGAACGGAAGACCTGAAGAAGTTCATCAAACTCGAACCTGCCGTTGCATTTACCGTTGAGCCTGGAGAGAATGGTTTCGTCATCCGCAGCGATAAGTTTAATCTGGAGAAGAGTTACTCAGTAACAATCGCGAAAGGATTGCGTGGAAAGATTGGCGGAGTATTGAGAGAAGAATATTATGGAAACGTAGCCTTTGGTGAACTCGCGCCTGATATCAGTTTCACTAACAGCAAGGCCGTGTACCTCTCGAAGAGGGGCGCAGGAAACATCGAGGTGAGAATCTCCAGCGTACAAAAAGTAAAGCTGGTAGTCTCGAAAATATATGAGAGCAACCTTCTGCTTACGCAACGATATGGGTATTATCCGAGAGAGAGTAGCACCAGCTACGCATCTTACAGCGAGGACGAATATTATTACGAAGATTACGGAGGCAACGATGTTGTGTTTGGTGATGTGATTTATGAGAAAGAGATCGACACGCGCAGCCTGGCGAAGTCGAATGGTGGGAGATTGTTGAATCTAAATGAACTGGAGGACAAGCTGCAGGACTTCAAAGGAATCTATCATGTGATGATTCGCTCCACCGCAGACTACTGGGTCCGCGACAGCAGGTTCATTTCTGTTTCAGATCTTGGATTGATTGCAAGAGAGGGCAATGACAAGATTTTTGTCTTTACAAATTCAATAAAGACCGCGAAGCCTGTGAAGGATGTAGCGGTTGCGGTATACTCATCCAACAATCAATTAATAGGAAAGGGCGTTTCGAATGCAGATGGTGTGGCTGAGGTAGAGTATGTGAAGAAAGATTACAGTGGATTCAGTCCTGCAATGGTGATTGCGAAGACCGGTGACGATTTCAACTATCTTCCTTTCAGCAATACAAGAGTAAATCTTTCAAGGTTTGATGTGAGCGGAAGGAGAAATAACCCGAGCGGCCTCGATGCCTTTGTGTATGCGGAGCGTGACATTTATCGTCCGGGAGAGCAGATCAATTTTTCGGTGGTGATTCGTGACAGACAATGGAAGTCGCCGGGTCGAATCCCGCTTAAGTTGAAGATGCTTCTGCCAAATGGCAAAGAGTTGAAAACATTCCGCAAGAATTTGAATGAAGAAGGATCCATCGAAGGCGACATTACTCTCGACAACGCGGCAATAACCGGAGGCTACACACTCGAGGTCTTCACATCGAATGATGTGCTACTGGCCACGAAGACTTTCTCGGTGGAAGAATTCGTGCCCGATCGCATTCGGGTGAATGTGAAGGCAGAAAAATCATTTCTCAAGCCAGGCGAAAAGTCGGCGATATCTCTGAACGCAATGAACTTCTTTGGCCCGCCCGCAGCAAACAGGAATTATGAAATGGAGATACAGGTTAGGCAGAAGAATTTCTCACCGTCGAAGTTTGCGGGTTATGATTTCTCGCTCAACAACCAGGCAACGGTACTCGAGAAAGTGGTGAAGGAGGGAAAGACAGACGCGGAAGGAAATGCTTCGGAGGAATACGTTGTGCCATCAACCTATTCAAACAGTGGATTGCTTCAAGCGAATTTCTATGCTACCGTTTTCGACGAAACCGGCAGGCCTGTTAGCAGAATGGCGTCCATCGATCTCTTCACGCAGGATATATTCTTCGGAATTAAGAGTGACTGGAATTATTATTATCCTTTAAATCAAAAGGTGGAGTTTCCTCTGGCTGCGGTAAACAAGGATGGCAATGCAGTTAATGCGACTGCAAGAGTGGAAGTGATCAAGCGTGAGTATCGCACTGTGCTTACACGCAGTGGAAGCTATTTCAGGTATGATTCGCAGCGAGAAGACAAGCTCATGACCGAGAGCCAGGTGCCTGTTTCCGCAGGAAAGGTATTCAGTTATGTTCCCCGCTCACCAGGCGATTATGAAGTGAGAGTGTATGTGCCCGGTGCCGCGACTTATGTGAGCAGAAGGTTTTACAGCTATGGTAGCTGGGGCGGAGGAAACTCCTCTTTCGAGGTGAACAATGAAGGTAACATCGAGATCGAGCTCGACAAGAAATCATACCTCGCGGGTGAATCGGTGAAGGCATTGTTCAAGACTCCATTCAGTGGGCGCATGCTCGTAACACTCGAAACGGATCACGTAATTTCTTATCAATATGTAGAGGTGGAGAAGCGCACTGCAAGCCTTGACCTTCGTCTCACAGAAGAACATTTACCCAACGTTTACATTACTGCGACACTCATCAGGCCTCATGAGATTTCGGACATTCCTCTTACTGTAGCGCATGGCTTCGAAAGCGTGAAGGTGGAAGAGAAGAAAAGGAGGATAGGAGTGGAGATAGCTGCGGAGAAGAAAGTGAGGTCGAAGACTAAACAGAAGGTGCGTGTGAAGGCAGAGCCGGGAAGTTTCGTTACGCTTTCGGCGGTGGATAATGGCGTGTTGCAGATCACGAGTTTCGAAACGCCTGATCCGTATAAATTCTTTTATCAGAAGCGTGCGCTCCAGGTTGCTGCGTTTGATCTTTATCCATTGTTGTTTGCCGAGATGCGTGCGACGAGAAGCAGCACGGGTGGTGATGCCGATCTCCAGATGTCGAAACGTGTGAATCCGATGCCGGCGAAGCGAGTTAAGGTTGTGAGTTATTGGAGCGGAATTAAGCAGGCGAATTCTTCCGGCTATGCGGATTTCGAATTCGATGTGCC
>CBINHQ010000314.1:0-3607 GCA_966250475.1 uncultured Chitinophagaceae bacterium | reverse complement strand
CTGGCGATTGGGCCGGTGGCGGGGTTGATAGGAAGTAGAAAGATGAGGGGGTGAGGGATGAGAGTCTTCAAGTCTAAGAATTCCTAAACAACTTCTTAAACGCTTAAACCAAACTTCAAACCACAAACTACAAACTTCTTTGGCCGGACCATTGTACGCGGATTTGATATGATTGCTTATGATCTATTATGATCGATCATATGTAATCAAAATTCATCATAATAAATCCGCGTACAATGGTCCCAGACCTTAAATCAATTATCAAGGGCAAATTGTTTTAAGCCTAAATGCTCTCATCTCTCCTCCTATCTATCTATTGTTCTGTCGCAACAACCTGTCCCCTGATTTCCCCAGCAGGATTCAACGCAGTATGTACATTGTAGTAAATTCTTCCGTTAATGAGATCAGCTTCGAGGCTGTCGTGCAGCGTTGCAGTTCCTGTGATATTTCCATCCATACCGTTTGTGGTGATGTTGAGATCAACTACAGGGTCGGCCACTTCGCCTACTGAAGCGGGGCCATGAAAATGCGCGACTGTGGCAACATCAGAAAGACCTGTCCAGTTGATGTTATAGATTAACTGGTTCGTACCGGTATTATACGTTCCCGTAAGTGTACCCGTAGCGCCTGTTGTAACTGCAGGGACTTCCTGCGCGCCGCTTGCATCGCCGGAGATGTTATACATCACCGCGTTGTTGTTGTCATCGTCATCATCCTTATCGCAGGATGTGAGCAATACTGCTGAACCAATGGTAAGGGCAAAGAGAAGGCTACCGGAAAATAGTTTGATTTTCATGGCTATACTTTTTTGTGAATGAATGCCTGACACTCTCCCTATCGCCAAAAACGTTACCAAGTCTGCTTTTTGTGGAAAAGTTTATTTATATAAATTTTAGTAGATGCAGGATTGACTTTTGATTGGTTTGGGCGTCAAAGGGATGAGAGATGTGAGATGAGGGTCTTAGAATCGAGGTCATTTCGAAATAACTTAGGGAATTAAATCCGAAGTCACTCATCTCTCATCTCCCATCCCTCATCTAAAAAGAGTTTAATAGTTTCTTAACAAATATGAATCGAAACTTTACAAGCCAGACACGAAGATTTCCGTTAATAACACCTGTGAATAAGAGGCATTTCCCGGATTCACATTCAAAAATTAAATTTGCATGAACAATACTTTAGCAATGTCTGCATCCTTTGAATCCAGAAAGAATTCCCAGGCCTCTTTAATCACGTTGGGTTTTGCTGGTATCATGATCTTGTTGATGTTCCTGATCAAATGGAGCCTGCCCGAATTCGTGGCGCCTATTGCTGAGGCGGGAATCGAGATCGATTTGCAACTACCCGAAGATGATTTGCTTACCACGAAGATCAACGGCGGCGGAGGCGGCGGTAATCCCGTACAGGCAAGTGGTCCTGCAGGTGCAGCACCTTACACTCCCCCCGCCCCTGGAGAAGAAGAAGATTCACGCGATGTAGAAACATTCGACAACGATAAATCAAGTCCCGAAGTGGTAAAGCCGGTTAGTCCCAAGCCTACAGCCACAAAGATTGTTGAGAATACTTCTACTGTTAAGACAGAACCGAAGAAGATTGAGAATCCGCAACCAGTGCTGAGGAAGGGTGCCCAGATGGGGCAAACTACCAGCGGCACAGGGCGCGGTGGTGGAGCAGCCGAAGATTATGACCGTACTGGTGGCGCGGGCACAGGTTCTGGTGTGGGTACCGGATCAGGCACAGGAGGTAACACCGGAACTGGTTCTGGTGGAGGTTCCGGCTCAGGTGTTGGAGTAGGTACGGGTCCGAAAGTAACGAAGGGCGACAGAAGGATTGTGACAGCATATTCTTTCGAAGGTGACCTTGAGAAAGCAACGATCTATGCAGACATCCGCGTGTCGGCAGATGGCACAGGCAGGTTCGTCCAGTTCGCGAGAGGATCATCCAGCACTTCATCAGCGTATAAAAACGCGATCATACAATACCTCAGGAATATCAAATTCAACAAGGCGGACCATGAGTCCACCGTGACGGTACAGTTTAATTTCAAGGTTACGGGGTAGACGGGCAAGATTAGGTTTAAGAGTTTAAAGGTTTAAGGGTTTAAAGGTTTTGTAGTTTAAAAATCTGAAAATGCAGAACTTGCACTCTCAGGTTCACTTCAACTCTTAAACCTTTAAACTTTTAAACCTAACTACAAACTTGGACTATCAAGAGACTATCTCCTTCCTGTACACCCGACTTCCACTCTTCAGCCGCCTGGGACCTGCCGCATACAAGGAAGACCTCGATAACACAATTGAACTCTGCGCATTTCTAAATAACCCTGAAAGAAAGTTCAAATCCATTCACATCGCAGGCACCAATGGCAAGGGATCGGTGAGCCACATGCTTGCTTCCGTATTCCAGGCCGCGGGTTACAAGACGGGACTCTACACCTCTCCACACTTGAAGGATTTTCGTGAGCGCATTAAGGTAAACGGGGAATGGATACCACAAGAATTCATCATCGAATTCACGGAGAAGATCATGCCCGAGATCGACCGCATTGAACCAAGTTTCTTTGAGATCACCGTAGCAATGGCATTCGAGTATTTCGCCAGCGAAAGGGTTGACATTGCCATAATCGAAACAGGCCTAGGCGGGAGGCTCGACAGTACGAACGTGATTCAACCCGAACTATCCGTGATCACAAACATCGGCGCCGATCACATGAACCTCCTCGGCGATACCATCGAAAAAATTGCAAGGGAGAAAGCTGGAATCATTAAACCCGATACTCCAGTTGTAGTCGGACAAGTCACGCCCGAAACAAGGTCTATATTCGAGCAGCATGCAGACCAACAAAACGCGAAACTCACCATCGCCTCTGAAGTTCGACATGCAACGGAATGGGAATGGAAGAGCCATGAACTCATCGTTAGCGTGGCAAGAGAGCACCACCAAACCAAACAAGTCTATCACCTCGACCTACCAGGACTCTACCAGGTGCAGAATCTTCTCACTGCATTGACAGCGCTTGATGTAATGCATTCCATCGGCTGGAACATCGACGAACACCATATTCACGAAGGACTAAAGAATGTGAGAAAATTAACCGGCTTACATGGCCGCTGGGAAATCATTCATCAATCACCTCTCATCGTGCTTGATGTTGCGCACAACGAAGATGGCATCAAAATGTTGACGCGACAAATTGAGGTGACAGATCATCACAACCTCCACATCATTATTGGTATGGTGAAGGATAAGGAAATTTCTAAAGCTCTCTCTCTCCTTCCAAAAACGGCGAGATATTATTTCACGCAATCCAACATTCCCAGGGCGCTGGACGGAATGGACCTCCAGGCACTGGCTTCTACTCATGAACTTGCCGGAAAGGTTTATCCTGATGTGAACGCCGCACTTGACCAGGCAAAGCTCGATTCACATCCCAATGATTTGATAATAGTCTGCGGAAGTGTGTTTCTTGTGGGTGAGGTTAATTGAATTCGAGTCCAGGACAGAGTGGAGAAAAGTCATTTCCAACAATAGATGATTGAGGAGAAATAGGATAATCTCTGGCACAAACCAGGAAGTCCAAAGAAACCCAGGTGTGATAAAGGCAACC
>CBINHQ010000313.1:0-3608 GCA_966250475.1 uncultured Chitinophagaceae bacterium | reverse complement strand
TTCAGGAGAAATCCTGCCATTGGCGGTCTCGCAATAAGCTTCTTTCTCATATACCTTGGAGCGCAGGCTGTGCAGGCCAACTGGAACTTCTTCACCATCTACAGGTTTCAATGGTCGGAAGGGATGGTGGGGCTTTCGCTTGCAGTCGTGGGCGTGCTGGTAGGAGCAGTGCAGGGTGGGCTAACGCGCGTTATCAACCCACGCATCGGTGATGAGAAGAGCATCTACCTTGGATTATTTCTCTATTCGGTCGGATTGATTTTGTTCGCATTTGCCACACAAGGATGGATGATGTTCCTCTTCCTGATACCATACTGCCTCGGAGGGATTTGCGGACCATCGTTGCAGTCTACAATTTCAGGACAGGTTCCGCCGAGTGAACAGGGAGAATTGCAAGGTGCACTGACCAGCCTGATGAGCCTTACCACTGTCATCGGTCCGATCATGATGAACAATCTCTTCACTTACTTTACGAGTGATAAAGCTCCGTTCCATTTTCCGGGAATTCCGTTCCTGCTTGGTGCGGTATTCATGTTGCTCAGCATCCTGCTTGCGTGGAATGCGCTTTACAGGAAAAAAGCGAATCAGCCGGTGGTGAATACTTAACTTTTCAGTGCATTCTTAAGCGCTGCGATGTTTTTCTTTTCGCTTCCCACGAAGATCTTGTCGTTGATGATCACGACAGGCCGCTTCAGAAAGGTGTACTCATCGAGAATGTATTTTCGATAATCCTTTTCTGTAAGCTTCTTGTCTTTCAGTTTGAGTGCCTTGTATTTCAGCGCGCGACGACTGAACAACGATTCATAGCTACCCGTCATCTTCTTCATTTCATCAATCTGCGCGGGAGTAATTTTTTCAAATTTGATATCCTGCATCTCAAATCCCATTTTATCAATGCCTGTCTCTTTAATTATCGCCTGGCAGGTAGTGCAATTGCCGAGGTGGTATATTTTTTTCATTTCGGTATGATTGTGGAGCAAAGATGGGAAATGTTGGTGGGAGATGGGGGATGGGAGATGAGAGTTGAGAGTTGAGAGATGAGGGTCTTAAAGTCGCAGACCTTTTAGGAATTCAAAAAATCTTCAGGACAAGACACTCATCCTTCATCCCTCATCTCCCATCTCTCATCCTCAGCATTGTTATCAACACTCATGGTCAACTAACTTAACTTCGCAAAAACCCTCCTTATGACAATCGGCATTCTCGGCACTGGCATGATTGGCCGCGCGATCGCGCTGGATCTCGCAAAGGATCACGATGTACATGCCTTCGATCTTAGCAAGGACAATCTCGATCTGCTGCATGAACGTAATCCTTCAATAAAAGTCGCTTCCGCAGATCTCAACAGGTATGTCGACTATCACGATTTGTTGAAACCCTTCGATCTCGTCATCATCGCCGTGCCTGGGTTCATGGGATTCAAGACTCTCGAAGCTGCGATCAAGGCGGGTAAGAATATCGTCGACATTTCCTTCTTCCCGGAAGATGCCATGCTGCTCGATCCCATCGCGAAAAAAATGGGAGTAACAGTGATCACCGATTGCGGGGTGGCTCCGGGAATGAGCAATCTCATCCTCGGCAGGTACAATGAGGAAATGAAGGTTGAAGAATTCGAGTGTTACGTTGGCGGACTTCCCAAAGAAAGAAAACCTCCTTTCGAATACAAGGCTCCATTTTCACCCATCGATGTAATTGAAGAATACACCAGGCCTGCACGACTCGTGGAAAGCGGTTCCATCGTAGTGAAGCCGGCACTCAGCGACAGGGAAAGAAAGACCTTCGAAGAAGTCGGCGAACTCGAAGCTTTCAACACCGATGGACTCCGATCATTGGTGTACACGATGAATCACATTCCTCACATGAAGGAAAAGACACTTCGTTATCCCGGACACATCGATTTAATTATCGCATTAAAGCAGGCAGGATTCTTCAACACCACGCCGATCGGCATCGGAGAGATCAACGTTATTCCGCTAGAGTTCACCTCCAAACTTTTGGTGAATGAATGGAAACTCGAACCCGACGAAGATGAATTTACAGTGATGAAGGTTATTGTGCGCGGGACGAAGGATGGCAAACCTTACGGCGTTGAATGGAACCTGCTCGACAGGTACGAGCCTGTCTCGCGCCTCTCTTCCATGGCAAGAACAACGGGATTCACTTGTACGGGAGCAGCGGGACTGATACAGAAAGGTATGTTCACCGAAAAAGGAGTCTTTCCACCCGAACTTGTAGGAAAGGATAAGAATTGTTTCGATTATATACTCAATCATCTGAAGGAACGAAAGGTGAACTGGAGGCATTCGGAAATAAACGCCTAACCTTCTACGAAGAAGAGATCGCGGAGTTTTTTCTTCATGATCTTGTTCTGCTCTTCCGCGGAGATGTTGATCTCCTTCACCGGGTCATTATTCATTCGCTTATTTAAAATTGAAATAATCTCCGATGGCGATTTGCCGATGGAGTAAACCACGAAACTGTATCCAAATTTCTCTTTATACTTCCTGCTGTCCGACTCAAGCCGCTCAAAAGTCTCATCAGTCATCTGATTAGAAGCGAGCCCGTTTTCCTCTTCCTGTCGGGATACAATCGCAGCAATTTCTTCGTTGCCAGAAATTCCTTCCCTCCAGTCTTCGCGCGAGCAGCGAAACCATTGTTCTTCGGCCGATTCTATGAGTTCGATGAAGTCTTCAAAAGGAACGAGCGCCATCATCTTATTGATCCAACTGCGGGACGCACAACATTCCATCAATGTTTTCTGTAAATTCTCCGGGGAAAGGGTGTCAAACTCGTGAATTGTCATATTACACAAATTGCAACAATCCTGCCGGGCAGCCAAAGCATTTCCTTCAAAATTCACGCAAATCCATGCTTTTCAACGCTTGATTCTTACCATTTCGTAGAAAGCAGAGCCGTTGACCATCATCAAATCACTCCCCAATTAGCAAACAATTAGGGAGAATTCTTGTTATTTTTGCTGATGCCAGAAGGCTAAAAACGTGAACTATGATTAAAACAGGAAACCCGGTTATCAGCATTTATACGGAGATGACTCCCAACCCCGAAACGATGAAGTTTGTGGCGAATAAACTTTTGTATCCGGGCAAGAGCATCGATTTTCCCGACGCGGATAGCGCCAAGCCTTCCCCGCTCGCAACAGAAATTTTTGGATTCCCCTTCATAAAGGCGGTGTTCATCGCCAGCAATTTCGTTACTCTCACCAAGACGGCTGATACTGATTGGAATGATGTGATTCCTTCCATTCGTCAGTTCCTCAAAGAATATCTTGAAGAAGGAAAGGCTGTCATCAACGAAGAAGAGATTGTCGTCACAAAGACCGATGGCAATGCAATCCACGCCGATGATGATGATGTGGTAAAACGCATTAAGGAATTACTCGATAATTATGTTCGCCCTGCAGTAGAAATGGACGGTGGCGCAATCCAGTTCAAGAGTTACGACGATGGAGTTGTCAACCTGATGATGCAGGGAAGCTGCAGCGGTTGCCCATCTTCCATGATCACACTCAAAGCCGGCATCGAAGGAATGATGAAGAGAATGATTCCCGAAGTAAGAGAGGTAGTTGCGGAATCGGAATAGTTGGCAGG
>CBINHQ010000312.1:0-3622 GCA_966250475.1 uncultured Chitinophagaceae bacterium | reverse complement strand
ACAAAACCGGTGAGCATGCCTGCGAGTATGCCGATGATTGCGCCGGAAAGAACGTCGAAAGGATAGTGCACGCCAACGTAAACCTGCGCGTAAGCGATTGATGCAGCCCAAAGAAAGAAGATCCAGCTCCATCTCTTCATGATCGGTTTGAAAGTGAGGAAGAGAAAAGTTGCCATGCCGAAATGGTTTGCAGCGTGATTGGAGACGAAGCTGTAGCCTCCGGAGCAGCGATCCACGAGCAGGCGAACGTGGAAAAAGAATTCGGGGTCGGCGCAGGGTCTGAGACGTTCAACATTGTGTTTGAAAATATATGTGCCGGTCATGTCGGTGATGGCGATGGTGGAGATGAAGAAGAGGATCCACCAGCCGCCGCGGCTGCGAAAGTTGAGTAAAACGAATGCGCCGAGAAAAACGTATAGCGGATACCAGTTGGGCCCGTTGCGCAGGAAGGGCATGAGTGAATCGAAGAAGGAATTTGTGTGCATGCTGTTCAGTTCGATGAACAGCCGCTGATCAAAATGCTTCAGTGTGTGCCAGATGCCTGATTGTTGCAAGAAAAACATTGGTGGCAAATTTACAGGATTGAGGTCAGCCTTGTGTGAATCTTGTAAAACCGGGAGAAATTAGTTTCTTTTGTAAGCCTTTCAAAGAAAGATGGGGTATAAATGCTGGTAAGGTATAAAATTCCAAAAACGATCCTGTGGGTGATCAATCTCTTCCTGATCTTCCTGCTGATATTTACGCTGTTCAGGGTAGTAACGTTCATGGCGTTTCATCCGAAGGGAATGGGCTTTACTGAAATTCTTCCATCATTCCTGCTCGGACTTCAATATGACCTTCGCTGGATTTCGATTATACTCCTCCCCATAGTATTGTTCAGTATGTCGAGGGAGTTGTCGCCGTTTTATTCTGCGAGAAATAAGATGTGGTGGACGTGGTACCTGGCGGTGGCGACGTTCATTTTGTTTTTCTTCTTCGCGGCTGACTTTGGAAGTTTTACTTACAATCAGACTCGTCTCGATGCGGGAGCGATGAATTTTGCGGAGGATTTTGCGATTTCGATGGAGATGATCTGGCAGACGTATCCGATGATATGGATGATGCTGGGGCTGGTGACGGCGGTGGTATTATTTAGATGGATGTATCATCGAAGCCACTGGAGAGTGATTGCACGTACCGATGGATTGGGAATTCCATACAGGAGAAAATTCTTCATCATCAGCACAGTGGCGCTTTGCGTATTCATTTACGGAAGGCTATCGTGGCCGCCGTTAACGTGGAAGCAGAGTTTTGCGCTGAAGGATAATTTTAAGTCATACCTCGCGCTGAATCCTCTTCAGAATTTTTTTACCACGTTGCGTTTTCGCAAGCCAGAGTACAATGAACAGAAGGCGAAGGAAGTGTTTCCGTTGATGAAGGAGGTGTTGCAGTTGCCGCCGCAGAATGAATTTGATTTTAAGAGGCAGGTGATGCCGGGAACGGATGCGCTGGAGAGCAGGCCGAATGTGGTGCTGGTGTTGTGTGAATCGTTCAGCATGTACAAGAGCAGCATGAGTGGCAATCCTCTCAACACGACTCCATATTTTCATTCGATGGCGGAGAAGGGAATCTTCTTCGAGCGATGCTTCACGCCGCATTTCTCTACAGCGAGGGGATTGTTCGCGATGATCACGGGGATTCCGGACGTGCAGTTGTTCAAGTTCTCTACGCGAAATCCGAAGGCTATAGAACAGCGCACGATCATTGATAATTTCGAGGGGTACGAGAAGCACTATTTTCTTGGCGGAAAGCCGAGCTTTAACAATTTCGAGGGATTGTTGAAGAATATCGATGGATTGCAGATGCATGTGGAGGGGAGTTTCAAGTCGCCAGTTCTGAATGTATGGGGGATTAGTGACAAGGATTTGTTTCTCGAGGCAAACAGGGTGTTTAGCGAGAAGAGTTCACCATTCTTTGCGATCATTCAGACTTCGGATAATCACAGGCCGTACATGATCCCGGAGAGTGATTCTGATTTTGTGAAGAAGGAAGTGCATGAAGATACGCTTGCGAAGTATGGGTTTGAATCGGTGGAGGAGTTCAACACTTTCCGATACTCGGATTATTGTTTCCGGAAGTTCATGGAGGCGGCTGAGAAGGAAGATTACTTTCACAATACGATTTTCGTGTTTGTGGGAGATCATGGCGTGGCAGGCAATGCGGAGGAGATGTATCCTGATGCGTGGACGAGGCTTCGTTTGACGGATGAGCATGTGCCGTTGTTGTTTTATGCGCCTTATTTGCTGAAGCCGGAGTGGAGGAAGGAAGTTGTTTCGCTGATAGATGTTTTGCCGACCATCGCGGGCAGGGTGCAGCAGCCGTATCTCAACAGTACGTTGGGAAGAGATCTGCTGAGTCCGGAAAAGAAGCACAATTTCGCGTTCATTACGAATACCGCGGGAAAGATTGGTGTGGTGACGGATGATTATTTCTTCACGAAGAATCTCAATTTTCCGGACGAACAAATGGCGCCGGTGAAATATGAAGAGCCAAGTTACACGAAGGCGCAGCGTGATTCGATTCAGAAAAATTTGTCAGAGCTAACCACAGCATTCTACGAATCCGCAAGATACCTCCTCATGAATAATAAGTAACTGGCCAATTAGCTAATTAACTAATTAGCTAATTAACTAATTAACTAATTAAAACGGATCGGTAGCCCTCCCATCACTGTAAATCCTCTTCTCCTTATCGCCTTCATCCGTCTTCGTTTTTCCGGCTACGATTATCATGCGTGGAGTTTTTCTGACATCGTAAGCAGAGAGTTCATAATCGCCAAAGACATCGGAGACCTGCATTCCCTGGAAGCTAAGCATGTCGGTGAAGTCGCCGAAGGAAAACTTGGCAACGACTTCGGTGAACCCGAGTGGTTCTTTGAGGGAAGGATCGGTGATGATGATCTTCTTGATGAAATGTGTTTCGTTGTGCGAGCGGTGGATCTCGTACTTCGTGCCTTCGATTTCGCGTATTTCGTGGGGATTGAGGTGGTCTTCGGCGAAGTGGACATTGAGATAATCGATTACAAGTGTGCCACCGGGTTTGAGTCCGCGGGAGATGGTGCGCAGCACGTCGTCGTGTTCGCGCCTTGTGCGGAAGTAGCCGAAACTGGTGAAGAAGTTGAAGGCGTAGTCGAAATAGTTTCCCCAGAACGGAAGTCGCATGTCGTGGATGAAGTAGTGGAGGTTATCCTTTTCGAATTGTTTAGCGAATGCGATGCTGGCGGGAGAGAGGTCGATACCGGTTACGTCGAAGCCCATGTCGGCGAGTATGAATGCGTGCCGGCCTTTGCCGCAGGCGGCGTCTAGAATCCTGCTGCCTTGCTCTATTGCGAGATGACTAGTGAGTTTGTGTATGAATCTTCCGGCCTCTTCCTCGTCGCGGTCGAAATAGAGTTTGTGATAAAAAGGTGAATCGAACCAGTCTTTGAACCATTCGTTTGAGGTCATGGGAATTCTTTCGGCAAATTTAGAAGTTAGTTGGGTGAAAATGGGTTATTTGGGTGATGATAAGCTGAGGTCGGATTAGATCGCAGTGAAAAATGCGATGCTGCACGTTTTTTCGCGTTTATTATGCGTTGAAAAAA
>CBINHQ010000311.1:0-3626 GCA_966250475.1 uncultured Chitinophagaceae bacterium | reverse complement strand
CATGTTCCAATAGATGGGCCAACAAAAAAACCGCTACAAAATTTTGTAACGGTTCTAAATTCATTTGCACTGCGCACCCTGACCTTCGTCAGGGTAAGCTCCCGACCTTCGTCAGGGCAAGCTTGTTCGCACCCCACTGTTCCCTGTTCACTGTTCCCTGTTCACTGTTCCCTCCCTTGAGGTCCCGACCAGATTCGAACTGGTGTAGGAGCTTTTGCAGAGCTCTGCCTAGCCACTCGGCCACAGGACCTTAAAAACACAGGCCCATCGGGCCCTTCATTTTTAACCGGGGCAAAAATAGCTATTTTCGCAGATAATTAATCAATTAACTAATTGGCTAATTAGCCCATTAACAATTAATGCCATGTCCCGAATCGCAGAATCAGAATTGATCATCAACAACCGTGGCGCCGTCTACCACCTCGACCTCCGCCCCGAAGAACTCGCCCCCACCGTGGTGACCGTGGGCGATCCGGACCGCGTTGCCAGATTCAGCCGCCAATTCGACAAAATCGAAGTGCAACGGCAACACCGCGAATTCATCTCCCATACCGGACGCATCGGCAACAAACGCCTCACCGTACTCTCCTCCGGAATCGGACCCGATAACATCGACATCGTCCTGAACGAACTCGACGCTCTCGCCAACATCAACCTCGAAACCCGCGAGATCAAGCCGAGCCTCACCTCGCTTAATATTATTCGCGTTGGGACATCAGGTTCGCTGCAGGCGGATATTCCCGTCGACAGCTTCGTAGCCTCCACGCACGGACTGGGCATCGACAATCTCTTGAACTTTTACCGCCACGAACAAAACGAGGAAGAGAAACAACTTGTCCAATCCTTCGTCACCCATACGCAGATGCATAGCCAGACCGGCAACCCTTACATCAGCACCGCATCTGCCTCGCTTATCAAACACTTCGTTAAAGACTTTCACCAGGGCATCACCGTCACCTGCCCCGGATTCTATGGCCCACAAGGACGCGTACTCCGACTCGGAGTCAGAAACCCTCAACTCATCGACCGCCTCACCGATTTCCGCTTCGGGCAACACAGGATCACTAATTTTGAAATGGAAACCTCGGCAATCTACGGTCTCGGTAAACTGCTCGGCCACCACTGCCTGGCCGTTAACGCGATCGTGGCAAACAGGGTGAACAGAAATTTCAGCAGCGACGGACAAGCCGCGGTTGACAAATTAATTAAACGCTTCCTGGAAATTTTCTCCGAGAGTCTCTGAGATAAACCGGCAGCCAGCATCGTTATTGAAACTTATTTGAAACCGGATAGCGCCGATCAATCAAAAGGCAAACTAGCATGAGCCCTCTCACGATAAATTTTCACAAGTACCAGGGCACAGGAAACGACTTCATCATTCTCGACAACCGGGAACATGAATACTCCTCACTGACCGCCGACCAAATTCGCCGACTGTGCGACAGGCGCTTCGGCATCGGCGCAGACGGACTGATGATGCTGAACGAAAAAGAAGGTTATGATTTCGAGATGAAATACTTCAACGCCGACGGTCGCGAAGGAAGCATGTGCGGCAACGGCGGTCGCTGCATCGTGAAATTCGTCTACGAACTGGGCATCCATCGCAACGAATACAAATTCCTCGCTGTAGATGGAGACCATGAAGCAGAGATCGATACGGACGGCACCGTCTCTCTAAAGATGCAGGACGTGAACAAGGTGCGCCGCAAAGGCAACGACTTCATCCTTAACACAGGCTCTCCCCATTATGTGAAGATCCTCAACGACGTGATGAACGAGGACGTTTACAAGCGCGGCCGCGACATTCGATACAGCAAAGATTTCGAACAGGAGGGAATTAACGTGAACTTCGTTGAGCTGGTAGGCGACCACGAGATCATCGTACGCACCTACGAGCGCGGCGTGGAAGATGAAACCTATTCCTGCGGCACCGGAGTCACCGCTTCCGCACTCGTGTGCTTTCACAACGAGAATGGATTCAACAACGTAACGGTGAAAACTCTCGGCGGAAGCCTTAGCGTAGAGTTCGACAGACTGGAGGAAGAGAAGTACGAGAACATCTGGCTCTGTGGCCCGGCCGAAAAGGTTTACGAAGGCAAAGCGGTGATTAATTAGCTAATTGACTAATTTGCTAATTAGCTAATTAAAATGATACAGTATTTTAAGAATATCAACCACCAGACGGTAGCGATCGACAGGCCGGAAAACGGAAGCTGGGTAAACGTGCTTCCGCCGCTAAAACAATCGGAGTTCTCGCAACTCTCCGAAGAACTCGACATTCCGATCGACTTCCTGAAAGACTCGCTGGACATCGACGAACGCAGCCGATTCGAAGAAGAAGACAATGTGCGCCTGATAGTGATCAAGACTCCGACGGAAAACAATTCCTTCAACGACAGCGACGCTTATTACATCACCATTCCAATCTGTATCATCCTTACCCACAACCAGATCGTTACAGTGAATTCCTTCGAGAATCCCGCGATCAAGAATTTCCTCAACACATTTCAAAATCGTCATCCAGACAAGAAGAACATGATGGTGCTGAAGATCTTCGAGAAGATCGTGCAGAATTTCATGGAGCACCTGAAGGCTATCAATCACAAACGAAATATACTCGAACAAAAATTATACGACTCAAGCAGGAACGAGGAGTTGCTTCAACTTATGCGGATTCAGAAGAGCCTCGTTTACTTCGTCACCGCCCTCCGCTCGAACGAAATGCTGATGATGAAACTCGAGCGCACAAACTTCCTCGGCTTCAACGAGGAGGAGAAGGAAATACTAAATGACCTTATCGTTGACAACTCGCAGGCGCTTGAAATGGCAAACATCTATACCAACATCCTCAGCAGCACGCTCGATGCGTTTGCAAGCATCATCGCCAACAATCAGAACCAGGTATTGAAGCGCCTTGCTGTAATCACGATTGTATTGACCTTTCCAGTTCTCATCGCGAGCATCTTCGGCATGAACGTTCCGAGTGGCTTTGAAGATTCTTCGTACGCCTTCTACATTGTGGTGTTTCTATCATTGGTAATCTCACTAGCAATCGGCTGGCTCTTCCTGCGCAAAAAAATATTCTGATGGGCAGTTTCAACCTTCGCGTATATGGCGTTCTCATCAATGAACAGAAACAGGTGCTGGTGGCAGATGAATTCATTCGTGGAAAATATTACACCAAGTTTCCGGGCGGAGGTCTCGAATACGGCGAAGGCACCCGCGACTGCCTGCAACGCGAATTCATGGAGGAGATGAATCTTCGCATAGAGGTGGGCGATCATATCTACACAACGGATTTCTTTCAGCAATCCGCCTTCAACCCGGACCATCAGATCATATCAATTTATTACGGCGTTAAAGCCCTCGAACCAATTCGCGTTCCATTGCGGCAAAAGGAAAACGATTTCGACGAACAACAATTAGCTATTTACAAGACTGCCGGCGAAATTGAATCATTCAGATTTATCGATTGGGAAGAGTTTGGGGAAGAGAAGATGACGCTGCCGATTGATAAAATAGTTGCAAAGATTATTAAAGGGTGAAAGGTTGAGCGTTGACAAGCTTGCCCGATGAAAATCGGGGTTGACCGTTGACCGTGGATCGTTGACCGTTGACCGTTGACC
>CBINHQ010000310.1:0-3632 GCA_966250475.1 uncultured Chitinophagaceae bacterium | reverse complement strand
GTTCGAAAAGTAGTTTGTGCCACCAATCAACCTGCAATGAACCAAGGTTGAAATCAAGCGTCTTGAGCTTCGGATACATCGCGAGAAAGTCTGGTTGCGTGGAAGCGGCTGCAATTAGCGGTATCATGCACAATAGCATGATCAGGTAGGGACGGAAGTTGATTCCCTTCGTAAGCGTTCCGTAAAATGGCTGATCCCTATCGAATGTCTTCCAGATGGCGAGAAGGAACAGCAACATCATCAACAACAATGCCGGCCAATAGAAGACCTGGTTCCAGAAATGGTTTAGTTCGGGATCTTCAGAAAACTTCATTGCAGGGCTCACCACCATCTTCAACGCAAACAGGAACGGCGCCAGAATGAGTAATACGAGGAAGCGTCCATTGGAGAAATAATTTCGCCTTCCCCGCATAGCATAAGCGAAGTAAGGAACTCCGAATGCAAGAAGGAAGATGGCTGTACGATATGCGAGTTCGCACCATTCATCATTCATTATTGAGATGGCATCATCGATGCCGAGGTAATAGTTGAGGAAGATCAGTAAGCCAGTGAAAATGGTGACGATAAGCAGCACGCTCCGGTCTGTACCATAGAAATATGACCGGATGTAGCCGAGGATCGTCTTCATAAGGCGGGAAAATAGAGTTTTTTAACGATACGTTGAACTTAAAGAATTGAACAACGTCATCGCTATCTGATGCCATTACTTTTCACGGGCCGATTACATTAGATTTGGACAAAAAAGGAATGCGACTGCTATCCTTCATAATGCTTTTTCTGATCCTCGGTTGCGCAGGACCAAGGCAAACTGTTGGCAAGGGGATTTCAATCAACAGTGTCAACTATATCGGCGCGTACAATTTTTCTCCAGGCTATGTTTTCGACAGTACGGTTGTCGGCGGTCTCTCGGGCATCGACTACGACCCGGTAACAGGAGAATTCTTCATGATCGCTGATGATCCATCCACCAAGGGCCCGGCAAGATTCTACACGGCTGAAATGCAGCTTAGCGATACGGGATTTGTTTCGGTTAGGATAAAATCGATGACGCCATTGCGAAATCCCGGAGGAGAAACTTATTCTGACATACGAGTCAACCGCCTCGGTTCTGCGGATGTGGAGGCGATGCGTTATGACGGATCGCGCAAGGAATTTGCCTGGAGCAGCGAAGGGCAAAGAATAGTGACAAGTGAGCTCACGGAACTTCAACAACCTGCAATTGTGTTCATGGACAGAAATGGAATGTTCAAGGACAGCATATTGCTTCCACCCAACATTCGCATCACTGCTACTGAGAAAGGACTTCGGCACAACAGCGGGTTTGAAGGAATGACATACGATGAAGGTTTTCGAAATCTCTACGTCAGCATCGAGGACGCGCTGTACGAAGATGGTCCGCGAGCCGGGACTGGAGATTCTACCGCACTCGTGCGTATTCTGAAATTCGATGCGAAAAGTAAAAAGCCAGTCGCCCAATATGCCTACGAAGTCGATCCTGTTCCGCATGCAGCCAATCCTCCAGGCGCATTCAAGATTAACGGCATCTCCGACATTCTTCACATCGGTAATGATCAGTTGCTGGTGATGGAACGTGCATGGTCAACCGGAAGATTGAATTCTGATGTGCGCATCTACCTGGTTGATCTTTCGAAGGCTGATGATGTGAGCGATGTGGAGTCTTTAATTTCCAACCATGGAAGGAGAATCCTTCCTAAGCGATTGCTTCTCGACATGAATTCAACCGGTATTTATGTAGATAACATGGAGGGAATGTGCCTGGGGCCGAAGCTGCCAAACGGGTACCAGAGTCTGCTCGTGATAGTTGATAATAATTTTTCAAACTACCAACATAATGAGGTGCTGCTCTTCGAGTTGAGGTAGTGCAAAGAGCAAACTTTCCTTATCTTTCCGTCACTATTAACTGTTTATGAGAATAGTTCCATTCATTATCTCCGCCCTCATAACCACAGCCCTCGTGTGGGCATTGAATACGAAATGGGGATCGGTGCCTCCCATCGGCAAGTTTCTAAGTCCACAACATGGCTTCTGGCAGAATGCCGAACCCGAGGATCAATCCTTCGACCTTGACCTCGACTTCCCGGAATTGAAAGGTAATGTCGATGTGTATTTCGATGATCGCCTTATTCCGCACGTATTTGCCGGGAATGATGAGGATGCTTATTTCGTGCAAGGCTTCCTGCATGCGAAGTTTCGCCTCTGGCAAATGGAGTTTCAGATCTTCGCTGCAGCCGGTATGGTTAGCCAGGTGTTAGGTGAAGGAAAAGATAGTATGTTCCTCAAGTATGATCGCTCCATGCGCAGGCTGGGAATGATCTACTCCGCAGAGAAAGCATTGGCAGAAATTGAAAAGGATCCCCTGGCGAAGTCATTCCAGGACGCATACGTAGCCGGCGTTAACGCATACATCGACAACATGCGTGAGTGTGATCTTCCGCTTGAATACAAACTTCTCGATTACAAACCTGAGAGATGGTCAAGTCTGAAGACTGCACTTTTGTTGAAATACATGAGCTACGAGTTGGCAGGAGGAGAGGAGGACATGCGCTACACGAACGCTATGAATGTGCTTTCGCTCTCTGACTTTGAGAAATTGTTTCCCGCGATTCAGGATTCGCTCAAGCCGATTGTGCCTAATGTTCCCGGTTCGGAATATCCGGCACAGGCCGCAATTGATATTTCCGTTCCCGAATCTGCAGACTCACTTTATTTCCTGTTTCCTTCCGATACCCTAACCAACATTCTACCACAACCCGATCCGGACAATGGAAGCAACAACTGGGCGGTGGCAGGTAGCAAGACGGCAAGTGGTAGGCCCATTGTGGCGAACGATCCGCACCTGGGATTGAATCTTCCATCATTGTGGTATGAGATGCAGCTATCCACTCCAAACTTCAATGCATACGGAGTAACGTTTCCCGGCGCTCCGAATATCATCATCGGATTCAATGATAACATTGCATTTGGTTTCACGAATGCCGGCCGCGATGTGAAGGATTATTACGAGATCCGCTTCCGCGACAAGAGCATGAATGAATACTGGTTCGACAGCGCGTGGAAGAAGACGGAGAAGAGAGAAGAAGTGATCAATGTGCGAGGCAGAGCACCGTTCAGGGATACTGTTGCCTACACCATTTTCGGCCCGGTTATTTATGATCACAATTTTCCTGCAACCTCACGCGGCGATAAATATTTTGCAGTCAGGTGGAAGGCTCACGATCCTTCAAACGAACTTATGATCTTTCATGGCCTCAATCGCGCGAAGAATTATGATGACTATGCCGAGGCGATTAAGTATCTCACCTGCCCGGGACAGAATCCCGTTTTCGGCGCAAAAGATGGCGACATTGCCATCTGGCAGCAGGGCGACTTTCCAGCTAAGTGGAGGAGACAGGGAGATTTTGTGATGCCGGGATTCGACAGTTCATACATGTGGAAGGGAATCATTCCTCAACAGGAGAACCCGCACATGCGAAATCCCGAGCGCGGTTATGTTAGCAGCGCCAATCAGCTTTCTGTCGACAGCACCTATCCTTACTACACCGGTAACAGCTTTCCTGTCTATCGCGGATACATCATCAATCGCATGCTCGATTCGATGACGGGAATTACAG
>CBINHQ010000309.1:0-3640 GCA_966250475.1 uncultured Chitinophagaceae bacterium | reverse complement strand
AAATGGGCAATAAACAATCGCGGAGAGATTTTCTCTACCAGGCCGGACTGATTGGCCTCGGCATCCCACTGCTTTCTGCCACTTCTCAGTGCGCAGGCGAGAGTAAGAAGCAAAATCGAATGGGAGACAAAAAGGATAAACTTGGTATCGCGCTTGTAGGCCTGGGAAGTTATGCGGGAAGTCAGCTTGCGCCTGCATTACAACAGACATCGCATTGTTACCTCGCCGGCATCGTTACTGGTTCGCCTTCCAAGATTCCCGAATGGATGGAGAAGTATTCCATTCAAGATAAGAACGTGTATTCATATGAGAACTTCGACAGCATTAAAGACAATCCGGATATAGATATTGTATACGTGGTGCTGCCTAATTCCATGCATGCTGAATACACGATCCGCGCGGCCGAAGCGGGCAAGCATGTAATCTGCGAAAAACCAATGGCGCTCTCGGTTTCGGATTGTGATAAGATGATCGCCGCTTGCAAGAAGGCAGGCAAACTTCTTTCGATTGGATACCGCCTGCACTTCGAGCCTTACAATCTCGAGATGGCGAGGCTCGGGACTAACCGTGTGTACGGAGATCTGAAAACGATTTCCGGCGGCTTTGGATTCCGTGCGGGCCCTTCGCAATGGAGGCTCACACAGAAGTATGCGGGTGGCGGCCCGTTGCAGGACGTGGGCATCTATGTGATCCAGGGCATGTGCTATACCTCGGGCATGGTGCCGATTGCAGTAACCGCACAAGAAGGAGAGAAGACCGATTTTGAAAGATTCAAAGAGTTAGAGCAATCACTCACCTGGCAATTCGAATTTCCAAATAGACTGAGAGGCGAGGGTAGGTCAAGCTATGAAGACAGAATGAACTTTCTCAAGGCCGAGGCGGAGAATGGAGTTTTCGAGTTGACATCCGCATTCAATTACACCGGGCAAAAAGGTCGTACTCCGGAAGGGCCGATGGAATTTCCGCATGTGAATCAACAGGCGAGACAGATGGATGCATTCGCGCTTTCAATTCGAAATAATAAACCTTCAATTGTATCGGGAGAAATGGGAAGAAGAGATGTGAAGATCATCCAGTCAGTGTACGAGGCAATGAGAAGCGGCAAAAGAATTACAATACCCTCCGATAGATAAACGCTTTTTCATTTAATGTGTACAAAATACAATATTCAAAACCCAATGCTTTTCGGTTTTGCACAACTTCTTGTTGAAAAAATATTTGCGTTAGATTTCTTGCACAAAGTTGACAAAAGGTTTCGCTGGGTTGGCGGATTGAATCAACCTACAATTCAAAGGATGGATATGTAATGTAATTGATAACCATTGAAGGAGCGTCAAAACCGGGAAGAGGAAAAAGGAAAACTACGATGGGATCCGGAAGGCCGGTTTTGAAATGTTTTTGATTCTTTGGTGCAACGAAAACGTTGATTCGGGTAAACTCTTGTAGTCTTTGTTGTTTTATTTTTTGATAACTCGAATTAGAATAATAAATTTACGCCGCTGTTAGGTTAATTTTCAGAATCGAACGGTTATTTGACAGAGACCCAGGTTAAGCAATTGATTACTCGAATTTTCGTTCACACCTATCGTAGATAACCCGGCAGCCTGATTAGTAGATGATGGGGGTTGACATTGTCTTGATGACTGCCTTCCTTTGTTGCGTTTCGCAATACTTCTTCTTTTCAGTACCAATAACCGTCGATATTCTCATGAAAGCCCAGATGAATTGGTGAGCCCGGCCTTCTTATCCGTAGATGTGCTGAGTTCGAAGCTACCCTTTTGAACGCTAACTGCCAGCCCCCACCGGTTGGACAAAGAACCAAAACGAAGCTTTATGAGAAAATTTTTACTCACTGCTGTCGCAGTCATTTCATCTTTCTTTCCTGGATTATTCAAGTTTAATGCCGTGCCTTATCCGGTTGCGCGAAAGCGGCATATACACTACCCCGCCTATCCTACATTCATTTTATAAGTATCACCACTTACTGAACTGCCTTCACGGGCGGAAACCAAAACGTTATGCGAAAACTACTTTACACTCTTGCCTTTCTTTTTGCCCTTGGTAACATCGCCCAGGCTCAGACCGATTATGCGATTGGTACCGGTACTGATGGAAATGCCCCAAACTCGACTGGTGCGACGGGTTATCCTTGCCCCATGCAGGATTATTATGAAGCCAGTAGAGCGCAATACCTCTGGCAAGCCTCTGAACTTACCGGAGCAGGTATGTCTGCCGGCTTCATCCATGCAATTAAGTGGGAGGTTGTGACACTCGGTACTGCGGGTCTGATTGAGAGTTACCAGATCAAGATCGGAACTACCACAACCAATTCACTATCTTCTTCTTCATGGGAAGATGTACCGAACATCGTTTTCAACATGGCCGACTACCAGCCTGTTGCCGGCATCAACACATTCACGCTTCCTACGCCATTCTTCTGGAATGGAGTAGACAATCTCATTGTTGAGGTATGTAGCGGTGAGCCCGGAAATGCTACTGGCAACTGGTATACACGAAGCCCTGTCGTTCCCTGGACTACCGGCCTTGGCTTTAACGCCTCACATAACTATCGTAATGACGATGTAGGAAATGCCTGCGGTATCACTACCACAACAAATACGGGAGCAATGACTTCCCGTCCTAATACCATATTTAGTTTCGCACCGGCTTCTGCGTGCTCAGGCATGCCTACAGCGGGTACCACCGTTAGCACAGATGCAGTGATTTGTCCTGGCGCTCCTTTTACTTTGAGCCTTACAGGTACAAGCCTCGTATCAGGATTGAGTTTCCAGTGGCAGTCATCACCAGATGGCAACGCACCCTGGACTGATATTCCTTCTGCAGACCAGCAAACTCTTGCCGGCCATACGCAGACAACAACAACGTATTATCGTTGTGCAGTATCCTGCGGCACCGATACAGATTACTCGACCGCTTTAATGGTTTCAAGCCCTGCATTACTGAATGGTACCTATACTATTGATAATACTCTACCTACCGGTGGTACCAATTTCCAAAGCTTCGAAGATGTACTTGCCAGGTTGGATTGCGGTATTGGCGGACCTGTTACATTTAATGTAGCGGCTGGCCAGGTGTTCAATGAGACAGTTGATCTCAACTTCACCACAACCGGTACTTCTACCAATACCATTACATTCCAGAAGAGTGGCGCGGGTGCAAATCCAATAATTCGTCGTTCTGGAACAACAGCAACTAACGATTACATCCTGAGGCTTACAGGAGTGAGCTATTACACGTTTGATGGAATAGACTTTGAGCAGACCGGTACAGCGTCTGCGGATTATGTGGAGTATGGAATTCATGTGATAAATGCTAACGCATCGGTTGGATCAAGCTATAACACATTTAAGAATGGTAAGGTGACGCTTGGAGCATATTCCACCAGCACAAGAGGTGTATATGTGCAGGCATCTCCGACACCAACCAGCTTCGATGGAACGAATAATCACAATCGCTTCCTCAATATGACCATCGATGGCGGTACTTACGGATATTATTTCTATGGTTCAACCAGCACCTACAAGGCCGATGGAAATGAAGTGGGCACTGAAGGTGGCGGTACAAGCATCATTCAAAATATTGCAAGCGGCTCTTCCAGCACAACACTCTATGGTGTGGC
>CBINHQ010000308.1:0-3642 GCA_966250475.1 uncultured Chitinophagaceae bacterium | reverse complement strand
GTTGCTATGGAGGCGTTGCGGGACTCTATTACTATTTCGAGCATGGAGTGTTTTAGGTTTAAGGGTTTAAGGGTTTAAGGGTTTAAAGGAGGTTGGGAGATTGAAGTTACCAACTTGTTTTCAAGAAAGGATGGTACATTCAGAAGGTGACTGCATAGAACAATAATCATCATATAACTAAAAGTTCGCTTCATTATCCAATTAGCTAATTAACTAATTGATTAATTAGAAGAAAAGGCTTGCCCGTAGTAGAAGATCATACCCTTCCCTGGATTTGCCGTAGGTTCCTGCGAGAATAATCTTATTGAATGGAACGAGGATGAGTCCTGCGCCGTAGCCTGCATGCCAGGTATCGGAGTCTTCGCCGGGTTGCCACACCCGGCCGGTGTCGTAGAAGGCGAGAAGACCGATCTTGCCATTGAAGATGATGTTGCGTGTATTGGTGAGCCAGCGAATCTCGTTGTTGTTGTAAAATATTTTGTCTCCATAGAATCTTTCACGGGGATATCCACGGATGGTTTCGTTTCCACCGAGTGAATGTTGGTGATAATAATCTGCTTCGCCATCAATGATTCCTCCGCCTGCACGAAGAGCGAGGTTAAATTGCCTGCTTAGCGGAATGTATACAGACAAGGATGAAGCGACCTTAATAAATTCTCTGTCGCTGCGCGTTATGTTTTTGAAATATCCTGCTGCGGCAATGAGATCGATTCCTTTAGTCGGAAGAACCTGATCGTTTACAAGTCGGAGGTTATAACCGGCTTTTAAACCTGCGAATTGTTGGGAACTGAAAATTGCAGGATCAATTGCAAGACCATTGAAGGGTACATCAGTTTCGCGAACCTTAACATGCTGATAGAACATCTCGAATCCGAAGCCATGATGTCGTCCAAGCCTTCGGGACAATCCCGCGGAACCAAAGATTCTATTGCTTTTGGTTTGATAATGAGAAGAGGGAAGTTTAGTGTTCACGGATTCATTTCCTGTGCCGTAGAAATTTTCAACGGCAGGTGCATCGTATCGTGCATTTAGGTTCACATCCCATTTCCCAATCACATGCCTGAAGGTGCCGACATATGCGAGGAAGAAAGTTCCTCTTAGGAAACCGTAGTTTGCACTTAACAGATGCCAGGTCTCGTACTCTTCCTTCTGCCAGGGTTTGGGGAAAAGTCTTGCATTGGCGGTGATGCGAAGTCCTGCGCGGGTGAACCTGCCAAGAGGATCTTCTGCGAAGACATCCAACTCAGATGGACTGAGAAAGGGGAGGAAGAAGAAGTCGAATTTCTTCTCATGTGCGGTGTCGTATTCAAAACGCGTTCCTCTTGAAATTTTTGTATTCCCGCTTCGCTTCATTCCAAGATAGTCAGTTCCTTCCGGATCGATGATACGGACACGGATCCCATGGTTTCCTGCATTCTTTACAACGAAGCTGTCAACTCCCCCGAGTCCGTACAATCGCACCTCCTTTGTTTCCTTCTTGGAGAAAACTCTTGAGTAATAAGGTGAGTTTGAAACTTCATTGTCTTTAGAAATCTTATAGATGCTGATGCGGGTTGAATCTTTGTTGTAGCGATCGATTTCAAATAATTCACGCTCTTGTGTTCCTGCGAGATCCACGCGCTGCGCGAGATATTCATAATACTCTTTCGCGTATTGCTGCAACTCATTCCTTCTGTTCTTGAGTTTAGAGATGATGAGTTCTCCGGAAACATCGAATGCTTCGGCAGGCATCTGTCTCACACCGTATTCGATCACGCTATCTGTTAATGATGATTGCAATTCTTTCGCAAGTTGAATCCATTGCTCCTGATTGAGCTCGCTGAGGAAAAGCATGTCGAGCATTCGTGCGGGTTCGTTGAAGTCCTTTACATTACTAAGGTCACTGTCGAAGCTCTCGAGATGTCTCGCTCCAACAATACTCGATGCGACCCATGGAAAGAATCCGTCAAACGTGGTGAAAGCCTGGTCGCGATCCCTTGGTATGGCCCGGTAAATGGTTTTATCACCGTCGCTGAACTCAGCCCATCTCCATTGATCCTTATGCCTGCTCCAATCCCCAATGAACATATCGAAGAGCCTTGCCCTCGCGAATTCTTCCTGATTAACCCGGTTGTCGTTGTCTTCAAAGATTTTTTCGAAGAGCTTGTCAGTTCCGATGACATTTTTTGAATTACCGAAGTAGGGTGCGTCTTCCTGATTCTCATCGGGCCGCTCCTCCAATGTGTAAAGTTGATCACCATAACTGTCGCTGAATTCGCCAAGTGCAGGTTGCTTCGGAACAAAGTATAATCGTGGACGGGGGTGATAAATTTTCGTGGCACGAATCATTGGAAGAATTATGATAGGCGCATAGGGGTGACCCAGAGATGCCTGATCCTTCGCTATGTTTGAAACAAACGTCCCCTGGAAAATTTCTCCTAACGCCTGGCTAAAGTCTTTGTCAACCGAACGAAGTTGATACTCCTTTCCTTCACTATTCTTTAGCCTCAACCCTCTTGTCTGCCTTCCTCCGCTCTTTCGAAATGCCGTCAGTCCGCCATCGACAGTATCCAGCAATAGATTCTGAACCCTCACCGCCTTCAGCCATTCCTCGCGATAATGACTCCCGAAAAAAGTCTTGTGTAGCCCTGACCTTTTAAAATGTTTCCCAGGAATAACGACCGTGGTCCCGGCAATGTGTGGAGAATCCGCAACGATAACTGTTTGTGCCCCTAATCGGAGATGCAAAACAAACTGAGTGAGAATAATTGTGATAACAATTCTTAACAAGGAATTTCTGTTTATCAGCCTTAAATGTTTAAAAATCATGCCAGCAGATGCAGGCAAGCCTATCCTAACCTTCAATTCCTGCATTGACTGGTGTGATTTCTATTTTCTGAGTAAAGTATGAAGCGCAAATCAAACGTCAAAGTCAGCCTTGGATTGAATGAATTGATAGAGAAAGATTAACGGTAATTCCTTCGTGATTTCACGGGAATTGAGTGGTGAAAAACGCGCATCAGGGCGTATACAATCACATGGTTTCTGGCAGCTCGAGGTTTAGGTTTGCAGTAGGATGAGTCCTGACCGTATCGAAGTGAGAACTTATTTGCCGAACAACCAGAGAGGGTGAGGTAGAGGCGATGTAGGAATTTTCCGGGAATCGGGAAGTGGATGGGAGGAGTGTGGTGCTTGGATGGAGTATTCAGGGGCTGCGGGGGAGTGTGTCGTCTTGAAAAAAAAATCGGAAGGTTGGTGGTGGGGGAGGATGAATGCGGGGAGGGCCCTCGAGGCCGCTAACCGCGCTCAACCAATTAAACCACTAACCCCAAACAATCCAATCTCTCCATCAATCAACCCACCAACCCCAATATCCCCCACGCATTTCAACTACTACAATCACAAATCAACCTTATCAACCCCTCCATCAAAAATAAATTTCCCCTCCGAATCCCCTCACTCACCTCACCAACGTCACCATCCCCTTCCTGGTAATTTTGTTACCCATAAAATCAATTCCCTCTGCCACCCACACAAACACCGAATTTGACTGACCCGCTCCACTTATCATTCCATCCCATCCGCGGCTCGCATCTTGTGTGAAGAAGACCTCCTCACCCCAGCGATTGAATACGCGGAAATAAGTCAACTGTTTCAATCCAA
>CBINHQ010000307.1:0-3642 GCA_966250475.1 uncultured Chitinophagaceae bacterium | reverse complement strand
TTCATACATTGAAGGCTTCGCAGAGAAACATCCCCGTATTTATAAGAAACTTGTAAGCCTGGAAAACTGCTGGAAATACAATTGGCCATGGAGAAGCGTGGGCGATTATTACATACTCACATTGAGGAAACGGAATTAGATTTATCCTCGTTAATCTCGCGCAACTTCATCTCGTACTCTCTCAAAATCCTTTCCTGGAAGAAACCCGGGTTTGACCTTGCGAAATGCCTGCCTGATTCGAGATTCATTCTGCGCCCTTCCTGGTTGAGCATTCCCTTTGCATGCTTTTTCTTCCATCTGCGTGTGGTAAAGCGATACAATAGTTTGTCGAGATAATTAATGTTGAGCAAGTACTCAAGAATCCTTTTCAGAATGGGGCGGCGAACGTTTTCGAATTCTTCTTCCTGTCGAGCGTAAGAGTGAAACCATTCTGAAGTCCAGAGATTGGCCCGGTGAAACTTGCGCATGCCGTTGCCTGCAATGGGTAGCAGCGTGGCAGTCTCGATAGCAGTGTAGATATTTTGCTCGGGGATTTTCAGCGCGAGTTCATCGAGATAGTAGTTCATGCAATACAAATGCTGCTTTCCCGAGAGGTAAGTGAATTTCTTGAAGACATGCATGAGTGTTCTTGCGATCCAGAGCCTGTTGGCGGTGGTGATGATGAAGAAATCGATGTCGGCGTTTTCCTCGGCGAAGTTTTTCGATAGTGATCCAGACACTGCAATGCCTGTCACGAACGGAAAGGCTGAAAGAAATTTTCCAATCTTCACGGCCTTCTTCATTAACGCAGCAGCGCGAATGTTGCCAAGTCTTCGGCGCTCTGCAATTGCCGGATTCGCGATCACGGAATAGAATGAACCAATTCGATAAATGGCGGCTTCTGCCACCAGGAGGTTCAATTCTTCCTCTAATTCTGCTGAAGTTCGAGGGGTGGGAAGAAATCTCGCGATCTCTGTGGAGAGCAGAGGATAGTTAAACAATGAGAAATAGGCGAGGATGCGAACTATCGGGGAGAGTTCTGCCTGGCTCGGAAGGCTTGTGTTTTTGAATGCTACGTGCATCATAGTTTGCTGAATAAGCAACCGGCTTGGATCTTTTACCGATTTGAAAGACAGTATAAATCGAATTCCATTGCAACAACCCGAACTGAATATATCGCCGATTCTGAAGAAGCCGGATGCTGTTCTCTTTTCTGAAAACGCAATTATCACCAGCTTCGTTGCCACGAGGAGGAAGTATTTGGCTGTCAAGCGGGCAATCGATCTGCTGGTCTCCCTCCTTTGCATTGCCGGACTGCTCTCCTGGCTCATTCCCCTCGTTGGAATTCTCATAAAACTTGATTCGCCCGGGCCGGTCTTCTTCAAGCAGAAACGTGTAGGGCTGAAAGGAAGAATCTTCCATTGTCTGAAATTCAGAACTATGGTTGTTAATCCAGATGCAGATGAGCGTCCTGCGGTACTGAATGATTCGAGAATTACGAAGGTGGGAAGAATTCTCCGCCGCTTTCACCTTGATGAGCTTCCTCAGATGTTCAATGTGTTCATGGGTACAATGAGCATCATCGGACCAAGGCCACATATGATCTCCGATTGCGTACGCTTTGGATTCGTGATCACCACGTATGATTTCAGAAGCCTGGTGAAACCGGGAATAACCGGTCTCGCACAGGTGAATGGATTCAGTGGTCCGGCTAACGATTACGAAAGTATTATGAACCGATACTATTGGGATGCGGAGTATGTGCGCAGGGCCGGCATTCTACTCGACATGCGAATCATTGCCCGCACCTTCACCAACATGTTTTACAAGAAAGGTTGAATAATAATTGCCTTTCGGGAACGATTCCGGCAATTCTTCTGCCACGAAGTGAACTTTGCTTTAGCTTTACGAGCAAGGTTTATAATCGAATCAATTAAAAATAATCGGGCATGAATAGTTTCAGAATTGATGGCAAACTGGCGCTTGTTACGGGAAGCAGCAGGGGAATCGGTTTGGCAGTGGCGAAAGGTTTAGCAGAAGCAGGCGCGGATATCATTGCACTTGGCAGTAAACCATGGGCGAAGGGTTCTGAATTGGAGAAATCGGTGACGGCACTGGGAAGGAAATTCTATTCGTACGATTGCGATCTTTCGAATCGCGATTCTATTTATTCATTCCTCAAAAAACTGAATGCCGATCATCCACGCATCGACATACTTATAAACAATGCGGGAAACATTCTTCGTGAGCCTGCTGCCGAACATCGTGACGAGTACTGGGATAATATCATCGACATCAATCTTAATGCGCCGTTCATTCTTACAAGAGAAATTGGAAAGAAGATGATTGAGAGTGGAGGAGGAAAGATCGTTTTCACCTGCTCCCTCCTCTCCTTCCAGGGAGGAATAAATGTGCCGGGCTACGCAGCGAGCAAGGGCGCCATCTCCTCCTTGCTCAAGGCATTTGCAAATGAATGGGCAAAGCATGGAGTGAATGTAAATGGCGTTGCACCGGGATACATTTCCACCGACAACACTGCGGCGCTACGGGAAGATAAGGATCGCAGCGCTTCGATACTCGCACGCATTCCCGCCAATAGGTGGGGAACACCTGAAGACCTCGCAGGAGCATATGTGTATTTATGCTCACCAGCAGCGGACTATGTGCATGGTACTATTCTGACGGTGGATGGAGGATGGATGGGTAGGTAATTAGTTAATTAGCTAATTGATTAATTAGTTAATTATTTTTCGAATACTACTTTTTCTACGGTAGCTCCCATAGAAATTAGAGTTTTGTTGATTGTTTCTACCATGCCGGGAGGGCCGCAGACGTAGAATGGACGAGATACATCCTGGATGTTTTTCTTTAGAAAATTCTCATCGATGAAGCCGTGATGATGTACGCCATCGTTTTGATCGAGGAGGAAGGTCACATTGCTTCCAAGCATTGACTTCAACTCATCCTCGAGAATGATGTCCTTGCTTGTCTTGTTGGCGAAGAAGAGCCTATTATCCTTCATCTCTCCCTTTCTATGCAAATCGCGAAGAATGGCGATGAAGGGAGTGATGCCAGCGCCTCCCGCTATGAAATATCCGGGGCCCTGGTAAGCGATGGTTCCCCATACATCATCCACGAGCAACTGGTCGCCTTCTTTGAGGTTTCCAATCTGGTTTGTCACTCCATCGTGGTCGGAGTAAATCTTTATCGTGAATTCCAGATGATCGGCATCGTCGAGTGAAGTGAAAGTGAATGGCCGCTTTTCCTCTTTCCATTCGGGTTTGTTGATGGCAACTTCCGTTGCCTGTCCCGGGACAAAATCATATCCGGAAGGACGTGAGCAACGAATCTGCCTGACGTCGTGAGTTACCGGTGTGATTTTATTGATGGTTATAGCATGCTGCATGATTCTTTGCTTTAGATCTCATTTCAAAACGGAAAGGAATTCTCTTTTAATCTCCTCACTAAGGAATTTACCGGAGAAGTGCGCCGTGTAAGTGCTGCTACCCACGTCTTCAACTCCGCGGGCAACTACGCAATGGTGTACGGCATCGATCACCACTGCCACATCTTCTGTCTGCAACACTTCTTTCAATTTCGCTGCGATATCCTCGGTAAGCCGCTCCTGGACTTGGGGGCGACTTGAAAAATATTCAACGATCC
>CBINHQ010000306.1:0-3656 GCA_966250475.1 uncultured Chitinophagaceae bacterium | reverse complement strand
TCCTTTATTCCGTGCAAAATGAGCAGGAAGAAACCATCAAGAAGGTCGCGTTCAAATTCATCACCGACCGCGACCTGATGCAGGCGCTAGTGCGTACCATCGAAGGAAACATCAGGGCGTTTGTTGCAACGAAGAAGCAGGCCGAAGTACTGGGATTGCGCCGAGAGATTGTAGAGTATGTGAAAGTGGAAGTGGATCACAGTCTCGAGGATTGGGGCTATCACTTGCAGGATCTACAAATAAACGACATCACATTCGACAAATTAATTCTCGATTCAATGAGTAAGGTTGTGGCGAGTAACAACCTTAAGGCAGCCGCAGAGAACGAAGGTCAGGCATTGCTGATCACCAAGACAAAGTCCGCCGAGGCGGATGGTAATGCCACCAAGATCGCTGCCGAGGCAGAGAAGGAAGCTGCAAGATTGCGTGGCCAGGGCGTGGCGCTCTTCAGGCAGGAGGTTGCAAAGGGAATGTCAGAGGCTGCCGAGCAGATGAAACAGGCCAACCTCGACACTAATGTGATACTCTTCAGCATGTGGACTGAAGCGGTGAAGAACTTCGCCGAATACGGCAAGGGCAATGTGATCTTCCTCGATGGCAGTCCCGACGGAATGGAGGCCACTATGAAGCAGATACAGGCGTTGATGGTGAAGCAGGCGGGGACTATTTAATTAGCTAATTAGTTAATTAGTTAATTAGTTAATTGGAATGTTAAATTGGTCCAAAAAATCTATGTGATGTACAACGAGGGATAGGTTTTTCCGTTTGTTGACATGTTATTCAGAACATGTTAATAATAATCGCGGAAATCTTATCCTTTGTTGTTTTACTTTTACGCACCTAAAGTGTAATAATCTATGTTTGACCTCTTACAGATCGCGGACTCTCTGAATCAAGTTGTGAGACAAATGGCCGGTGATGCGAATGGAGACGGAAGCCTGAGTTTTTTCGAATTACTTACCATGGGTGGATGGATCATGATCCCGTTGGGACTCATGCTCCTCATCGCAGTGTATGTTTTTGCAGAGCGCTCGATTGCCATCCGCAATGCCTCGAGGATCGACGATAATTTCATGAACATCGTCCGTGATCACATTATTACCGGAAACATTACTGCCGCGCGCAGCTTCGCTAAGAATACAAACAATCCCGTCGCAAGGATCATTGAAAAAGGAATCCAGCGCATTGGCAAGCCGATCGACAGCATCGAGAAGAGCATGGATAATGTAGGCCAGCTCGAGATGTACAAACTCGAAAAAAATCTCGCCGCGCTTTCCGTGATCTCCAAGGCCGCCCCGATCTTCGGATTTGTGGGTACGCTGATGGGACTGATGCAACTCTTCTCCGGCATCACCACTTCAAACGAATTTGAGGTGAGCACAATCGCCGGCGGTATTTACACCAAACTCATTACCTCAATTACTGGTCTCGTAATCGGCCTCATGGCCTACCTGGGATATAGCTATCTGAACACCAAGATCGATAAGACGTCAAACAAGATGGAAGCGGCTTCGGCTGACTTCCTGGATGTGTTGCAGGAACCGACGAGGTAATTTGCTAATTGGTTAATTAGTTGATTGGTTAATTAAATTCTCAAATAGCAGGATGAAATTCAGGAAAAAAAATAATGAGGCCTCAGAGGTGTTCACGGATTCGCTCAACGACATCCTGTTCATCCTCCTCATGTTCTTCCTCATCGTTGCCACGATGGCGAACCCGAACGTGGTGAAGGTAGGTCTTCCGAGAGGCACCAAGGATACCAAGGCCAAGCAGAACATCATGGTCTCCATCGATAATCAACAGCAATTCTACATAGGTTCAAAACTCATCGATCACATCACCATTGATTCTGCGCTCACACAGGAAATAGAAAAATTCCGTGCGACTGTTGATACGCCAACCGTGGTGATCAACGCCGATACTGCGTCTTATTACGGTGAAGTCTTCCGCATCATGCGCCTGTCAAAACGAGCAGGAGCCAAGGTTGTCGCAAACGTGAAATAATTAGCTAATTAGATAATTAGTTAATTAGCTAATGAGGCTCTGACGAGCCGGGTTTTTCCGCTCAAATCTTTTTTGAGTTCGACCTTGTAATTTTCTTTGGAAAACAATTCCGCTATTTCTTTTCCGGCTTCCTCGTAAATCTCGGCGTAGATCTGTCCATTTGCATTCAGATTTGTCTTTCCGAATTCGGCCAGATGATGATAGAAGATCAGCGGATCGTCGTTGGTGACGAATAGCGCAAGGTGCGGTTCGAAGTCAGTTACGTTTCCGGCCATGTTTTGCTTTTCAGAGAGCGGTATGTAAGGAGGATTGCAGGTGATGATGTCGAAGGAAGGAAGGGATTTCCTTTCTTGAGGATTGAGAAAATCAGTCGCGAGGAAGTTCACATTTGCTCCGAGTTGTTTTGCGTTTTGCGCGGCAACGGCAAGCGCATCCTCGCTCAGGTCGATGGCCCAGAGTTCAGCCTTTCCGAGTCTTCTTTTAAGGCTGATGGGAATGCAACCGCTTCCGGTTCCGATGTCGAGAATCTTCAATGATTCGATGGGAAATTTGCAATTGGTGATCACCCATTCCACCAGTTCTTCAGTCTCGGGGCGGGGGATGAGTACGCGGGAGTCGACGAAGAATTTCAATCCGCAGAACCAAGCTTCATTGAGTACGTATTGAACGGGCTCGTGCGTGAGAAGTCTTGAGGTGATTTCTGACAGACGTGATTGTTGTTCCGTGGTGAGAGCAGTTTCCCACTTCGTGATGCGGTCGGTCTTGCGGATGCCGGTGAGGTATTCCATCACCCAATCGCTGATGCTGGCGGCTTCGCCCTGGTCGTAGATTTTTGTTAGTTCCTCTCTGAGATTTTTGCCCGCTTCCCGGATAGTCATAGGCGAAAATACTCAACTAATTAGCCAATTGAATAATTAACTGATTATTTTGCGTGTAATGAATGTCGATTCGCGATACATGCATCGTTGCATTGAGCTTGCGGGAAGAGCGGCGGGCTATGTTGCGCCCAACCCGATGGTGGGAGCAGTGCTGGTGCATGAGGGAAGGGTGATAGGCGAAGGATGGCATGAGCGATTCGGCGAAGCGCACGCAGAGGTCAATTGCATCAACAATGCGAAGAAGCAGGGGAATGGGGAGTTGATATCGAAGTCTGCAATGTATGTCTCTCTGGAGCCTTGCGCGCATTATGGAAAGACGCCGCCTTGCGCGGATCTCATTGTAAAGAGCAAGATACCTTCGGTGGTGATTGGTTGTCGTGATCCGTTTGCAGAAGTGAATGGAAAGGGAATTGAGAAACTGCGAGCGGCGGGAGTTGAAGTTCATGTTGGATTGCTGGAGAAAGGAAGTATTGATCTTAATAAACGATTCTTCACTTTTCACAAGGAGAAGCGGCCGTACATCATTCTGAAATGGGCTGAGACGGCAAATGGGAAGATTGGTCATACGAATGGAGAACGTCTTTACATAACGAATGAGATTAGCAACAGGCTGGTGCATCGGTGGAGGAGTGAGGAGGCGGCGATACTCGTAGGCACGAATACGGCCTTGCAGGATGATCCGCTGCTAACTAACAGGCATTGGCATGGTCCTACGCCGTTGCGATTGGTGATCGATCATCAGCTCAGGCTGCCGCAGAATCTAAGGCTGTTGAA
>CBINHQ010000305.1:0-3657 GCA_966250475.1 uncultured Chitinophagaceae bacterium | reverse complement strand
TCACTAATCACACCAGTAAAAATCAACGCGAGTAAGATTATACCTGCAATGATCCTGTACCACCCGAATATTTTAAATCCATACTTCTTGAGGTAATTGATGAAGAAGCGTATGGCGAGTACGGCAACGATGAAGGCGGTAAGGTTTCCGATCACAAATGCAATGGTGCTGTCGCGAGACTCGAGGATGATCTCGTAACCCTTTCTCTCTTCGCCCGATGCTGCCCATGTCTTGATGAACAAAGAATAGATTGTTGCTGCGAACATGGTTGGCACGGCCAGGAAGAAAGAGAATTCTGCAGCGAGGTTTCTCGTGAGTTTCTGCTGCATACCACCAATGATGGAAGCTGCGCTTCGGCTCACGCCCGGGATCATGGCAATGGTCTGCCAGATGCCGATGATGAAGGCTTTGCCATAACTGATCTCTTCATCCTTCTTCACCACGGGATGATTGAACATCCTGTCGATGAACAATAAAATGAAACCACCTGCAAGAAGCGAGATTGCCACTACGAGGGGGCTCTCGAGTAAGTCTTCGATCTTATCAGAAAAAAGAAATCCGAGTAACAACGCAGGTATTACCCCCACGATCAGTTTCACATAAAACTGCCACCTGCGGAAGTTGAAGAACTTCTGCCAGTAGAGCAGAACCACGGACATGATCGCTCCCAATTGGATGGATACTTCGAATACTTTGGTGAATTCTTCCTTTTCGATTCCGAGCAGCGAGCTTGCGATGATCATGTGTCCGGTGGAAGAAATGGGAAGGAATTCCGTGAGGCCCTCCACGATGGCGATGATGATTGCTTCGATAAAATTCATGGCAAATAATTCGGCGGAGGATTTTTATCCTTTGGGTTTCCTGAAAATCGCGAATATCTCCACCACCAGCCCGGCCAGGATCAGGATGGGCGCAATGGTAATGCGGGTGAAGCTGTAGACCTGATCCGGATCCTGAACTGAGGGATCTTCACTCTTTCCACCAGACATGAGGAACATTCCAAGCGCGATAAGGATAACTCCGGCCAGCATCCAGATGTAGTTTTCCCTGTTGAACATGGAAGGGGTAGTATTTTGTTGAGCCATTAATTTCAATTTAGCGGCCAAGTTACTAATTAACTAATTAGAAAATCAGGGAATTGTTCAATTAGTAAAGGTCGTCCAGTTTCATCTTGAGATACTTGATTACACTCCTGTGGGTGCTCAGAAGTGTAATGCTGATTCCTATGACGATGAGTGCAAGAAAGAGCAGAAGCATGAGCTTCCCGTCGTGCATCACCCGCATCCAGGGGATAGTCTTTTCGGCGATCCTTATAAGCAAATAGAGAAGTGCAGAGGCCATCACGCCGCTGATGGCTCCGTTAATGATTGCCCGGATGTTCATCGGCTTTGCAATGAACCACCTCGTAGCGCCCACCATCTGCATGGTCTTGATGAGAAACCTGTTGCTAAACATGGCGAGGCGAATGGTATTGTCGATGAGGAAGATTACTACAAGTGCGATTATCACGGCCACTATCATGAGCACAACGCTCACGATGCGAAGGTTCTTATCCATCTTTCCGACGAGCTCTTCGGGGTATTGCACATCGCTCACGTAAGTCTGCTGTTCGAGGTCGGCGCGGATCTTCGAGAGTGAATCAACCTGTACATATTCCTTCCTGATACGGAAGAAGATGCCGTTCGGCAGCGGGTTTGCATCCAGCACGCGGCTCCAGTCTTCGTTCTCTACATCCATGTAGCGCTTCTTGCCTTCCTCCTTCGTCACGTATTCGATTTCCTTCACATAAGGCTTTGCAGAGATGTAGTCCATCAATGCAGCGCTGTCGCCGGGGTTCATGTCTCCCCTCAGGTAGGCCTTCACCTCCACGTTTTCCCTGAGATAATCGCTTGCCTTGTTTGCGTTGATCACCAGCCATCCGATCAGGCCGAGAAGGAAGAGCACCAGCGTAACACCCAAAATCGCCATGAAATAGGAGGGTTTGCCACGCTTGATAGAAGATTTACCGGTTTTCGCCATGGGTTAATGAAATTTGAAAATAACGGGTTCCTGCAAAAATAGCTGATTAGGTGATTGATCGGCTTTATACAAGATGATTGTTCCCTTAATCAGTATTTTTGCTGCCCTTTAACGGGGGACCGGAGGGGTTATTTTACCGGTGAATCCTAAAAAAGGTTTAAAAGTTTAAAAGTTGAAGGTTATGAGATATGAGATATGAGTTATGAGTCATGAGTTATGAGTGCATCAATTCGAAGATTGTTTGCTTTATCACAACAACTTAAATTGAAGTCCCTCATCTCTCAACTCTCATCCCTCATCCTAACCTTAAACCAACATTACTAAGAAAGCAAATGGAATACAACTTCAGGGATATCGAAAAAAAATGGCAGGAGCGATGGAAGAGTTCGGGGATTTACAAGGCAGAGAATCCGTTGAACGGAAAGATGCCTTCGAGGCCTAAATATTATGTCCTCGATATGTTTCCCTATCCAAGTGGAACGGGATTGCATGTGGGTCACCCTCTCGGATATATTGCTTCTGACATCTACAGCAGGTACAAACGCCTGAAGGGATTCAACGTGCTTCATCCCATGGGATATGATGCGTTCGGTCTTCCTGCTGAGCAATATGCCATTGAACACGGCATTCATCCTGCGGTTTCCACGGATAACAACATTCAAAACTTCAGGAAACAACTCGATAATATTGGCTTCAGTTTCGATTGGGATCGCGAGGTGCGCACATCAGATCCGAAATATTATAAATGGACGCAGTGGATCTTTTTGCAGTTGTTTCAAAGTTGGTACAACCACAAGAACGAGAAGGCTGAACCGGTTTCAATCCTGAAGGAAATTTTTTCAAAGGAAGGAAATGCGAATAATCCTTTTCCGAATGATAAATTCTTAGTGCCGGGACTGGGGAAGAAATTTTTCTCCGCCGGAGAATGGAATTCATTTGACGAAACCACACAGGAGGCAATCCTGATGGAATACAGGCTTGCATATTGCGGTTATGGCGAAGTGAACTGGTGCGAGGCGCTTGGAACCGTGCTGGCAAATGATGAAGTAGTAAACGGCGTGAGCGAAAGAGGCGGATTTCCCGTGGAGAGAAAGAGGCTGCGTCAATGGTATCTGCGAATCACTGAATATGATGACAGATTGCTCGAAGGACTCGAGCGCGTGGAGTTCAGCGAGCCCATGAAGGAAATGCAGCGCAACTGGATTGGAAGGTCTTCCGGAGCGGAGATCGATTTTCAAGTTCAATCGCAGGAGGGAATGAAATTGCGGGTGTACACCACGAGGCCGGATACAATCTTCGGTGTCGACTTCATGGTTGTGGCGCCCGAGCACGAGATCGAGGAGGCGATCACCACTACAGGGCAGAAGAAAGAAGTGGATGATTACCTCGCATACGTGAAGAGCAGGAGCGAGCGCGAACGGATAGCAGAGAAGAAGATTACCGGTGCATTCACCGGAAGCTATGCTTTGAATCCATTCAATCAACGTCCCATACCCATTTGGGTTTCGGAATACGTACTCTCGGGATATGGCACCGGCGCGATCATGGCTGTGCCTTCGGGCGATGAACGCGATCACGGTTTCGCGAAGCACTTCAACATTCCCATCACAAACATCATTGGAAGTAATTACAACGGTG
>CBINHQ010000304.1:0-3658 GCA_966250475.1 uncultured Chitinophagaceae bacterium | reverse complement strand
CCCGCCAGGGACGACATGTTGGTAGAAACATTCACGATTGGAGGGTTCAAGCCGGGACAGCAAGTTGCATATTGCTCCATAAAAAATCTTACAGCAGAACAATCATCAATAAGATCAGTTAATTAACTAATTAACTAATTAGCTAATTAACTAATTACCTCATTAATGCAAACCGCACCCGCATCCCTCCGTCTCCGTCTCATCATGCCACGGAAAACTGCCCGCATTACGCCCACTTTCCCAGAAGAATTTCTCACGAGGATTGTTGTAGTTACCAATTTCGTTCATCGTTGCCGCCTCGTAGAGCCTTCCATTCACCATCGTGTATTTAATGGACTCGGTATTCATAATATTCTCGAGAGGATTCTTCTCCATCACAATCAAGTCGGCGAGCTTCCCTGCTTCGAGTGATCCAATCCATTTATCGAAGCCGAGGCTTTTTGCGGAATTGATGGTTGCTGTCTTCAGCGCCTCGAGGTTTGTCATTCCTCCCTGCTGCATCATCCATATTTCCCAATGCGCACCGATTCCCTGGATCTGTCCATGGGCACCCATGTTTACAGTTACACCGGCATCGGCGAGTTTCTTTGCGCTCTTCGAAACGAGTATGTGTCCATTTACATATTCTTCTTCGGGAAGCATGGTGCGGTGGCGACTGCGTGGATCGATCACTGAGCGTGGAGTGAATTCAAGTAAACGATCATTCTCCCAGACGTTGCGGTGCTGGTACCAGTAGTACTCACCGCTCACGCCACCGTAACTGACGATGAGGGTGGGAGTGTAGCCAGTCTTTGAATTCTTCCAGAGTTCGATCACATCATTGTGTAAAGGTGCAACCGGAATATTATGTTCGATGGTAGTATGGCCATCGAGTATCATGCTCATGTTGTGAAAGAAGAATGACCCTCCTTCGGGCACCACTTCCATTTGCAATTCCCTTGCAGCCTGGATAATCATCTGTCGCTGATCGCGGCGTGGCTGGTTGTAACTCTTCACGGAGAATGCACCGAATGACTTCGTTCTCCGGAGCGCGCTTCTTGCATCGTCGATGGAGTTTATCACCGCTTTGAAGTCGCCATCTGCGCCATATAGAATTGTGCCGGTGGAGAAAACTCTCGGCCCAACCATCTTACCCGACTTCACGAGTTCGCTCTGCGCGAATACCATCTCGCTGTTTGCGGATGGATCGTGCATCGTAGTCACACCAAATGCAAGGTTTGCAAAATATGCCGGATGTTTCTTCGGAGTAATTCCAGATCTGAAGTGATTGCCGTGCGCGTGTGCATCGATGAAACCGGGCATGATCGTGCTGCCATTGCAATCGATGACTTTCGCGCGAGAGGGAATATTCACGGAGCCAGTAGCACCCACTTCCTTTATGAGATTTCCTTCTACGAGTATCACGCCATTCTCAATCACCTTGTCACCATTCATAGTTATGATGCGTGCATTGGTAAATGCAATCATTCCTTCCGGCTTATCAGTCTTAACTGTCAGGCCGATGGGTGTGCCATGCTCGGGTAACTTGAACAATGAGTCAGGCCTTCCCGCAATGTATGAAAATCTGTCTGCGAGATTAATAGAATAATACTGATCGCCGAGCGTATAATGCAATTGCTTATTGTCGGCAGACCAATGAAGGTTGAAGCCAGCATCAAGCGAAACAAGTTTCAGCGGAAAGTCTGTGGTGTTGCTGCTGATATCGAGTTCCTTTCCTGTCTTCGGAAATGCAGCAACGTAAACCTTGTGTAGATCCACAAACGCAATCCATTTCTCATCGGGAGAAAGAGTCAACTGGCTGCCGTAGTGACTCTTCAGGTGAGTGCGTTCATCATCACCCGAAAGCTTGCGGCTTCTATAAGTACGATCCAATCCGCCTCCGACCTGGTAATAGATTCTCGTTCCTTCCTTGTTGAATCGCGGCATGTCGCCACGATCGGCAACGAAGAATTCCTCACCTCCTTGCGAAGACTGATAATATATTCCTGGCTTCGATGTGTATGCAGGTCCAAGCACATTGCTACCGCCTTCCTTTCTGTAGACTATCATCTTTCCATCTGCCGAAAATGCAGGCTGCCTATAAATTCCTTTCAGCGAAGTGATCTTTACGGGTTTTGCGTTGCCAATGAGGTTTACTTTATAAATCGCTCCCGAGGAAGTATCATTCCAAGTGGTGTACACGAGTGATTTTCCATCGGGAGAGAAGGCGGGTTCAAATTCAAAATCAATTCCATTAGTGATGCGCACAGGCTTTCCATTGGGAAGCTGCTTCTTCCACAAATATCCCACTGCGTTAAACACAAGCCATTTTCCATCTGGGGATGTGATGGCATGACGAATAACATTCACCTTAAATTCCGAAGGATTGATGTCCTGTTGAAAACGCACGGCCTCATATATTCGCTGGTTCACATTGCAGGTAAAGGGAATCTCTTCTGATTTATTTACGGCATTCACATCAACCTTATGGATCTTACCCGAACTCCAGATGATTATGTGCTTATCGTCCGGCGTCCATGCGTAGCCGGGATACAATCCAAAAATTGACCACGCCTCCTGTTGATCCTTGCTGAGCTGATCATTGATGGGCCACTCTTCTCCAGTCTCAAGATTCCTCAGGTAGAGAACTGTATTCGTTCTCACGCGCCTGATGAAAGAGAGATACTTTCCATTATGCGATAACTGCGGTCTTACCGCTCCCCCTGGTCCGCCGGTAACATTTTCAACTATTCCTTTCTCGCGGTCGAATCTTCTTATCACAAAAATCTGGCTGTTCGGATCCTTGTTGTATTGAAAGAATCCTCCCGGATACATGTCCTCACTGAAGTATACATATCTTCCATCGGGAGAGACCACAGGCTCGTTCACATCCTGCTGATCATTCTTTCTTTTCGTGAGTTGCAGTCCCTTGCCGCCGCTGATGTGATACATCCACATCTCACCCGCGCCTAACGACCTGCCCGAGGTGAAGTGCTTTCTCGCAATGATATATTCTCCATCGGGAGTCCATGTTCCATTATTTAGTAGTCGAAAGTCTTCCTTTGTAATCTGCTTCGCATCCGATCCATCACTGTTCATAACCCAACAGTTGTCACCACCACCAGCATCGGAGGTAAAGAGTATCTTGCTTCCATCCGGACTGAAGCGCGGCTGCACTTCAAATGCATGACCACCTCTCAACAATTTAGCTGTGCCTCCTGTAACCGGTATGGAATAAATATCACCAAGCAGATCGAACACGATCGTCTTGCCATCAGGGGAGAGGTCGAGATTCATCCATGTGCCTTCGTTGACGGTAAACGAAACTTCTTTGTAGGGACCTTCGGGATTGTTTACGTCCCATTTCTTCGAATCTTTTTTCTTTTCCTGTGCGATGGAGATGATGGTGGCGAATAATAATAACAACAAAAGGGAAGCCTTGCGGTGGATCATGATGGAAATTTTGGATAAATGAAGAATTGCCGGCAACGACCCCTTTGGAGCAGGTTGCCGGCAACAGCAATTTAGTAAAGTATCTAAGAAATAAAGAAATCAGTAACGCCTGGAATTATCATTACCTCCGCGGTATCCTCCACCGTTTCCACCACGATAGCCTCCGCCACCGCCACCACCGCGATAACCTCCGCCGCCTCCGCTACCGCCGCGGATCGCGTTCACC
>CBINHQ010000303.1:0-3668 GCA_966250475.1 uncultured Chitinophagaceae bacterium | reverse complement strand
CGCCCAAGTATCTTCACTCCAATCGCACATTCCAGACATCTTTTTTGTTCACAGTATTCCTGTTTCAATTGAATTAATGCTTGTGAATCGAATGCGGAAGTTGATCTTATTCCGAGAGATTCAAATCCTCGGGTAAGTCGATTCGATTCTGCATCCGTTTTCTCCAGCCAGTCAATCGCCCTTTGTGTGTAATGATGTTGCTGATGATATTGCCCGTAAGCAAACAACATCGGCGCCACTGTGTTTATCACGATGCTGTCGCGCATGTCGTTCCCAAGTTTCTTTGGCTGAAATGAGGAAGGCTCGTCTGGCCGAAAATGATAATTCCAGTAATCGTTTGCTGTCACATCGAATCGCGCAAGCAGGTCTTCGAGGTTTTTAGTTTCGCGCACATGCGTGAAGAGATGCGCCGAACCATGAACCAGCATCGCTAATTGCGCGAGCCTCACGGTTGGAAAATTTCTCGGCCGCATGCGAAGAAAATTCAGCGGGATGGAAATGGGACGAAGTGAATACTTCTTCTTGAGAAACCGGTATTCGCGCTGGAGCATTTTCGGATAGTCTTCTGTGAATCTCCTTCCCAGCAGACCAGCCTGCCCAAGCAAGAGCGCTTCGAGTTGGTGGATCTGGTTCTTGTGACGTGCGAGGACATTCAGCGGGATCGATCTTGCGATCGATTCGAATGCGTCAACGTTGACCTTCGCACCGAAACTTCTCGCAAGCAGAATCCAGAAGACTTCTACCCAGTGATAATTCAATTCCTTCAACAGCACTGCGGCCTGCTCTGCCTTTCGCGTGAGCCGTTCGGCAACCAGGCGATCCTTCCAACTCTTCCACACCAATTCGTCCACCGTTGAAAGGTTGCCGGCGCAGGGAATGAATGATGCCGAACTCATCATCTGTTCGTATCGTTCTAGAAATGATTTCGGCACTCTTCCAGAGAGTTCGACCACGGGAATGGAAGTTGTGTTCTCAACCTCCTGGTCGTGTTCCCAAACCACATGCAGCACCACGTTTTCATAATTGCTGTCGAGGTGGTGACCGTGTTTGTTCCAATCAGAAGATCGAATGTGAATCTCCACGCTTCCTGCCCATGTCGTTTTTTTAATCCTGATGCGTGCGTTGGAAAAATCGGGACCTTGGTTGGTGTTGAGCCTGCCGGGATTAAGCACCTTCACACTTTCCCCTGTCGTGGCGCTGAGCTCTGAATTATTGAAGAGCTGAAATTGCCAGATGTGCTGGAGAATTCTTTCGTTCATCGCCTTGCATTTACTTTGACATACAAGATAATTGCAGGGCAATTACTCGCCGCGTTGTTTTGACGGCGAATCGGCGTTTAAATAACGGCGCTAAGAGGTTAATTCATTGATGGCCCGCACAACCCGGCTCACGGGAAGGCCCATCACGTTGTAAAAATCACCATTCACGGATTTGATTCCGACAACACCAATCCATTCCTGAATTGCGTAAGCACCTGCCTTGTCGTAGGGCTGATATTTATCCACGTAGAATTCAATCTGTGCCTTCGTTAGATCATGAAACTCTACAGTGGTGGTATCTGAGAAAGTAATTTCCTTATCTCCGAAGAGGATCGCAACGCCGGTAATCACCTTGTGTGTCTTTCCGGATAGCCCGCTGAGAATACGAATGGCATCTTCCCTGTCAACCGGCTTGCCGATGATGATATCGTCGAGCACCACCATGGTATCGGCCGCGAGGATGATGTGTGATTTGCCCTTCTCTGTCACGACTTTCTCCGCCTTTTCCTTCGCAACGTGAATGGAAGCCTCTTCGGGGGTGCAATCATCGGGAAAGGTTTCATTTGTGCCGACGACAAATATCTCAAAGGGAATTTCAGCCCATTCGAGCAATTGTTTCCTGCGGGGCGACTTAGAAGCGAGAATGATTTTTTCCATCGGGTTGATTTATGTTTCACAGATAGAAATAGAAGAATGCCATTGAGAGAATTCCTGTCAGCATTACAAGCTTCACCTGGTTGCTAAGCTTGTGATAATCCTGGCTTGTGTTCGCTCCGAACAATTTCGCGAAGATCAGAAACAGTGGAAGTATAATGCACGGAACCGAATACACAACTGGCCACCACCATTGAAACTGCAGCACGTAAACCTGTATCACGATGAGCATGATGATGAGCACGATCATCCATACTGCGATGTAGACCTTCGTGGCGTTGATCCCCCAGGCGATGGGCATGGTTCTGCAACCGTATTTCTCATCGCCTTTCATATCCTCCAGATCTTTGATGGCCTCACGCACCAGCGAAGTGATGAAAGCAAATCCTGCATAGAGAAACGCAAACCGGAAGAACTTGGGTTGACTTGCATCCGTGGCGCCAAACGCATCTGTCAGTGAAACCTTCGAGAAGAAGATCACGAGAATGCTCCATGCGGTGAGAAGAGAAATCACAATATTCCCTATGAGAAGTCCTTTCTTGAATGTGGTGGAATAAAACCATAGTAACGCAATGCATAACATGTTTGCAAGAATGATGTACCACTTCTCCAGAATAGGAACCGCGATTGCGGTGAGTGCAATGCCCGTTGCGCTGAGGATGAAGTGCCAGGCGATTGCCCAGCGGCGACTGATGATCTTTCCTACCACCATCTTGTCAGGCTTGTTTACTTCATCTATGTTGATGTCGAAGTAATCATTAATGATGTATCCCGCGGCGGCAATCAGTACCGATGCCAGGCAGAGAAATGAAAAGCTTAGTATGTCGGCGTTGTCAACGGAGTATGGGTAGAGAGGATAAAAAATGCAAAATTGAAAAAGCGCCTGGGCTATTACAATGAAAAGGAGATTGGGCAGGCGTACGAGTTTAAGAAATGCTGCGAACAATCTCATGAGGGAAATTTGGGGCAAGATAAATAGAAGTTTACAGTTGGCAGTGCGTAAGTGAGGTTGGCCGTTGACTGTTTGTCGATGAGGGATGGGAGATGAGGGATGAAAGATGAGGGATGAGAGTCTTCAGGTTAAATAATTTTAATTAAATCCAGGGTTCCTTAAACTTAAGACCCTCATCTCTCATCTCCCATCTCTCATCCTTCTCAAATGGAAGCAACCTCAGGATCCGGTCCCCATTGCCCCTTCAGTTTCAGCACCCTCTCAATCACATCCCTCACGCATCCCTTTCCTCCTTCGTATTGGGAAATGTATTTCACTGCTGCTTTGATTTCTTCGGCGGCGTCTGCGGGGCAGGTAGGAAGTCCGACCACTGGCATTACCGAAAGGTCGGGAAGGTCGTCGCCCATGTAAAGAACTTCTTCCGGGCGGAGTTTGTTTGTTTCGATGTATGTAGCGATGAACGCCCGCTTGTTGAGCATCGACATGTGAATTTCCGTAATGCCCAATCGCTCGAGCCTGTCCACAACTGGTGAAGGCCTGCTGCCTGAGACAATCACAACTTTATATCCCAGCTTCACCGCAAGTTGCAACGCAAAGCCATCCTTGATGTTCATGCGACGCGCCTGCAATCCATTCTCCAGCACGAGCAACGTGCCGTCGGTGAGAACGCCGTCGACGTCGAAGATGAAAGTGGTTATGGGGGAGAAAGGCATGGTTGGGGTTAGGTTTAAGGGTTTAAAGGTTTAAAAGTTTAAGGGTTTAAGAGTTTAAGGGGATATGCATGAGAGATGAGAGATGGGAGA
>CBINHQ010000302.1:0-3696 GCA_966250475.1 uncultured Chitinophagaceae bacterium | reverse complement strand
GAAATTAAAGTGAATGGAAAGAAAATCTTCCTCGCGAAGAATCTCGTGTACATTCTCATCAACAAACCAAAAGATTACATCACGACCACTGATGATCCGCAGAAGAGAAAGACCGTGCTCGACCTGATCTCTAAAGCAACGAAAGAACGTGTCTATCCAGTGGGAAGACTAGACAGGAATACTTCCGGAGTGTTGTTGCTGACCAACGACGGCGAACTCGCACAGAAACTCACTCACCCCAGCAATGAAGTAAGAAAGGTCTACGCCGTCACGCTCGACCGACCTCTCGAAAAGAAAGACTTCGATCAGATTCTCCAGGGCGTAATACTCGAGGATGGCCCCGCCAGTGTGGACCTGCTTGCATATTCCGACATGAAAGACAAGACTCAGATCGGCGTGGAAATTCACAGCGGCAGAAATCGCATCGTGCGCAGAATCTTCGAATCACTCGGCTACGATGTGAAGAACCTCGATCGCGTGATGTTTGCCGGACTAACCAAGAAGAATGTCGAAAGGGGAAAATATCGTTTCCTTTCCGAGAAAGAAGTAAGAGACTTAAAACACTTCGGCAAAGGAAAGAAATGATCAGAATCGACGGGCATATCATCTTCGAAAACGAGGACCTTGTTGTATTGAATAAACCGCACGGGCTTCTCTCCATACCCGACAGGGAAGGAAAGGAAGTTTCACTCAAACAAATCCTGCAGGAAAAATATGGCGACATCTTCACCATTCACCGGCTCGACCGCAACACCAGCGGCGTGATCGTCTTCGCAAAGAACGAACAGACTCACCGCGAATACTCTCAACTCTTTGAAGACAGGAAGACGGAAAAATATTATACAGGAATTGTTGTTGGCTCACCGGTAAATAAAACCGGGACCATCAATGCTCCCATTGCTGAGAACACCGTCACAAGAGGAGTGATGCTGATTCATCATCGCGGTAAAGAATCAATCACCGATTACGAAGTGATAAAAGACTTCAAAATTTTTTCCTGGATGAAGTTCAGGATTCACACCGGCCGCACACACCAGATCAGAATACACATGAAGCATATCGGCCATCCCCTCGCCTGCGATGAATTGTATGGCGATGGCAAGCCGATTCTTCTCTCTTCCATCAAGTCGAAGAAATTCAAACTATCGAAGGATTTGCTGGAAGAACGTCCGCTGTTGAACAGGCTCGCACTTCATGCACAGACTCTTCGTATCACCGATTCGAAAGGACAACAGTTCGATTGGGAGGCATCCATTCCAAAGGACATGAAGGCCACCATTTCGCAGTTAAAAAAATGGAGAGGCTAACCTCTCCATTGAATTCAAAAAATTAAATTGATGATTTTTACGCTTCCGGTTGCGGAGTGTAGCGCAGGTAGGGCTTAACCACCTTCACACCCTTCGTGAATTTCTTCATTGCATCTTCAGTTGAAACCGCGGGCACAACGATTACATCTTCTCCCTGTTTCCAATCTGCAGGCGTTGCTACGCTGTGTTTTGCTGTGAGCTGGAGCGAATCGATCACTCTCAACACTTCAACAAAATTTCTTCCCGTTGATGCAGGATATGTGATGATGAGCTTAATCTGCTTATCAGGACCAATGATGAACAATGAACGCACAGTTGCCGTTGCAGATGCATTCGGATGAATCATGTCGTAAAGCGTGGAAACGGTTCTGCTTTCATCCGCAATCAGTGGGAAGTTTACTGTAGTCTGTTGAGTCTCGTTGATATCCTTCACCCAGCCCTCATGTTTATCGAGGGGATCAACACTCACTGCAAGCACCTTCACATTACGCCTGGCGAATTCTTCCTTAAGCATGGCCGTTCTTCCAAGTTCAGTGGTGCACACAGGAGTATAGTCTGCAGGATGCGAGAACAAAACTCCCCAGCCTGTGCCGAGATATTCATAAAAATCTATTGGACCTTCTGTGGTCTGCGCGGTAAAATTCGGCGCGGGGTCTCCTAGTCTAAGTGCCATAGTTATAGGTTTTGGGCGAAGATATGAAAAAGAGAAGTTGACTGTTGGCCGTTGACCGTGGGATGTTTTGGGGCAGGACCCCGCATTGATAAGGGATGAGAGATGAGGGACTTAAAGCTTAAGACAATTTTAATAACTCAAAAAGATCTCAATCGAAGACTCTCATCCCTCATCTCTCATCCCCTCATCTTATTTTTAATTCATAATGAATCTCTGAGTTCTTCTTAAGCATCGCCGCTACTCCGCAATACTTCTCGAGAGAAAGTTCGATAGCGCTCCTCACCTTCTGTTCGTTGGAAGGATCTGTTTTTAAACTGAATGTGAGATAAATATCCTTGAAGTGTCTTGGATGAACATCCGTTTGTTCGGTTTCCGCTTCGACGGAGAAATCAGAGAACTCGACTCGCTTCTTCTTCAGTATGTCCACCACATCGATGCCGGAACATCCCGAGAGGCCGGATAACAGCAAGGCCTTTGGCGAGATGCCTTCGGTAGCGTTTCCATCTACTAAAACTTTGTTTTCGCCCTGGCTGCTTTCAAACACCTGTTCGTGTTTCCAGACTGTCGAGGTTTTCATAACTGTGTTTTTTATCCTGGAGTACGTTGGTTCTTGTCCAGGGTAATTTTTTTACAAATGGATGTTTGCGTACGGGACAATCCTTCTTGTCGCAGATCGGGCATTGGTAATACTGACATCCGTCTGAATGTACGAACAACTCAACCGAATCTCCAAATTCCTTTCTTACCAGGTCTCCGAGTGCATCCACTTCCTCGTGCGCCTCGTATACATTGATGTACCAGGGAACGGTAAGGTGGCAGTCCACGTGAAGAATCGCTCCATACTTTATCACGCGCAAATTATGGAGATCGATCCAATTTTCTTTGCGGTTTGAATCAAGCACGGAAATCAGAGAATCCAGCAGTTTCTCATCCGCTTCGTCCATTATGCCTGCAATGGAAGTCCTGATGATGCGATAGCCAGTGATCATGATGAAGATTCCGAAACCGATAGCGAGAATACTATCGAACCATGTATAACCCGTGAAATAAATGAGCAACAATCCTGCGATGATGCCGAGAGTTGAATAGGTATCGGTCTGCAGATGTTTACCACTCGCCTCGAGGGCAAGCGAATTGTTCTTCTTTCCCCTTTTCACGCAGAGATAACCGAGTGCGAAATTGACAATAGCGGTTGCGCCAACGAGCCACATACCAGTATCGAGACGTTCGAGCGGAACGGGATTTATGAGTTGCTGGATTGCTTTGTAGAGAGTGATGGCGCCGGCAGCGCCGATGAGACTTCCTTCAATTCCGGCGGAGATGAATTCTGCCTTGCCGTGCCCGTAGGGATGATCCCTATCTCTCGGTTTTGCCGCCACGTGCAGGCTGTACAATCCAATGAATCCCGCAGCCACATTCACGATGCTCTCCAGCGCATCAGTCAATATCGCAACGGAGTTGGTGAAATAATAAGCAGCAAACTTCACTGCAAGCAACAGGATCGAGATCCCGGCAACCCATTTTTGAAGAGATAAGTTTTTGGAGGGGTTCAAAAGTGAAGAAGCGTTTTTATAAATAATAACCTAGCCTAGGGATGAGAGATGAGGGGCTTGCCCCGATGAAAATCGGGGATGAGAGTCTTCAATTTGAAGACTTCATAAGCAAACAAATAATCTTAAACTCAAAGACACTCATATCTCATCTCTCATCAAATTC
>CBINHQ010000301.1:0-3696 GCA_966250475.1 uncultured Chitinophagaceae bacterium | reverse complement strand
TGCTGCTCGATTACATTCATTCACTGAATGGGGATTACAAAAGATTGTAATTTATTTTTTATGATGTAATTTTGACCGAACCGGAATTAAGAAAAATGAGAAGAATTTTTTCCGAGAAAAACCTTGTCGTTGCATTATTCATTATTGTATTGGTGATATTCTCATTCGCTCAGGAGGCGACAAGGAAATTTGACAGGCTTTATTTAGAAAAAGATAACATAGTTGTTGAATTATCTGCTCAACAACCTGACGAATCTGTCAATCAGCAACACGATTAGTTCACCACTTTGTTCGCGCAACTACTGCTCGCGAATGCTTCAGGTTTCGCCTTGAACGCAAATCCCATTCCCAGGATGTAGCCCATGGCTTCCTTCAAAGCATCGTTGCTCTTGAAATGAGGGTTGGTGTTGATGTCGGCGTGCACCTCCAGGTCCACATTGTAGGTGGTAAACAGGTTGCAGAGTTCGTAAGCGATCTCGATGCTCTTGGCAACTTCCATCAGCATACGTTCTTTGATGGTGAATTGCTGGCGGGTCTTCTCATTGTGGATGAACATGAAGCCTCCATGTCCCTCTCTTAAGAAGACGATTACGGTTGCGAATTCTGTTTCTTTGCCTTTAACCTGTGAGTCGGTGCCGATGCAGACTTTCAGTCTGAAGCCAGCCGCGGTTTCGCGTTTGATGGCGTTTTCTACGGCATTGAGGATTGGTAATTCGATTGGATCTCCATTGAATTTTCTCCAGCGCATATGTTAAGGGGTTTTCCCAAGGTAGAGAAAAATTTTCTAATTAGCTAATTAGTCGATTAGTTAATTAGTTAATGTGCTTACTGGATCATGAATTTCTCACTTCGATTCAGGTTCTTCCCCGTGTATCGTATCAGGTAGATGCCCGATGATGTCGGTTGGAAACTGATCAGGTTTCTTCCTTGTGAAAGCGTGCCCTTCGCCAGTATTCTTCCATTGAGATCGATGATCGAATAAGAGAGCGCTCCGGGGCTGTTTACTTCCAGCATGCGCGACTGTACGAGAGTGCTAACCAGGCCGGGAAGTGTCTTTTCATCTTGTTTGATGAGGACGATGTTGGAGTAGTACTGACGACCATCGGCGAGAACCAGCTTCAATCTATATTGAGCAGGTCCTGGCTGTGTAGGCAAGTAGCTGAACGCACGTGTGCCGGGTTGGATTGTCGCCAGGTAATCGAAGTTGCGGTTGTCTAGAGAAATTTCAACCTGTTGTTCGATGATGGTTTCATCGCCATCGATTTCCCAACGAAGTTCATGAAGATTGCCGTTGAGGAAGCCGCTTAGTTCGAGACGGTTCACGGCGAGCACCACACCTGGAGTTGTGCGACCTTGCAGTGAGTAGGAGCCGAGGCTTGCGTATTCTGGAGCATAAGCATTGCCTTTGCCTTCAACCTTTATGAAGTACGATCCTGCAGATAGAGTTGAGTCAATCACAGAACTCAGGAGAGTACCGGGATTGTACACATTGAGCAGTTGTTCTGCATCATCATACAGGCTTACCTGCAGGTCGAGGTTCGAGCCTGCATTGCCCGTACCTACATTGTAAGGAATGGCATCGAGTTGAAACCTTCCCGTGGAAGGAACGGTGAAGCGGAAGATATCGGAATCGGTATTCCTCTCGATCACACCTTGTACCTGGAATTGATTGTTGGAGATAGCGGTGATGCTTGCCGAAGCAAAGCTGCTGCCGTGATCGTCCGGGCGGTAGCCGAAGCCGTTGTCGGAAGAAGTGATCACATCGAGGTCGCTTTGCACTGCCTCGCAACCATATGGAGTGGGACCACTGTTCCAGAGTGTGAAGTTCCGGTAATAGCCCACGCCCATGATGGGAGCCCAACCGATTTCTCCGGAGCCTGTACCCTGGTTATAGTCGGAGAGTTTGTTACAATCGCCATCGAAATGCGCCTGGTGATAAAGTCCGAGTGTATGACCGGCTTCGTGCGCCGCAGCCTCTGCAATGTATTTCACATTGTTGTTGAGCAATGCGGTGAAGATGAAGCAGGGTGTGTCGTCGCCATAGGTAAATGAGTTAACGAAGGCAACGCCACCAGCAGAACCGTACCAGCTTGAGGAGACGGTAAGAATCACGCGCATTCTCTTGTCGAGTGGCGCAGCGAGAAATTTTGCCGAGTCTGTGGTGATGTTGATGTTGAACGGGCGATAGTCTTCTGCCACGCGGTTGAAGATCTGGGTGATCTTATCAGCATCGAGTGAAGCAGGCTGACAGACGATTGGTCCGTTGTAGTTCCAGGCAGTTCCTTCAACAGTGTGTCCGTCGAAGTCGAGGAAGATAACAGCGCTGGCTGAAGGGTAGCTGCTGAGTTTTGGAACCTGCGCGTTCCCAGCGTTGCAGATGTGCAACGAAGCAAGCAGGCAAAGGATATGGATAGCATTTTTCATAGGTCGGGCGATTGGATGGTGGATTGGGGTACGGATTAAAAACGGGAGGCTTGTTATCTATTCATTGATTACGTCGTAAAAATTTTTCTTGATTAGAAAATACTGTTCGTTCACTCGCTGGAGTTCGTAAAGATCCCCATGCTGCATGCTCAGCAGTCGGCCGGTAAGTTTAACGGTGCCGTTGGTTTGAGTGGAAGAGGATAGGGTTAGTGTGGCACCGTTAAAGTTACTGGAGCGTACGATCACGCTTCGAATATTGTTGTACTTGAGAGTAGATGAAATGATTGAGCCTTCGAGGTTGGTCTTGCCCATGGAAATAGAAACACTCGCGCCGGGTTGCATTGCGAGGATTGATTGAATGGTTGATGCTTCAATCGCAATTCTCGAAGGAAGTTGTTCGAATAATAATGGCTTCTTGAGATCCGGCTCGTTTAGTGGAACCGTATCCTGCGCTTGCAGGTGGGAGCATGATAAAAACAGTACCAGGCCAATGGCCGGAAGGCGTAGGTTGATCATCGGATATTGATTAAAAGCACGGGTATTGAGCCCGGAGCTTATGAATTATCTGCGGGTTTTCAGGAGGGGACGGGTTACAAATATCACTATTCGCTAACCCGTATTCCAAGCTTTGCGACGTGATTATGTAAAAAACGAGGACTAGTACTTTACCGGGTATCGTAAAACTTCGTGAACGGGGATTTCTGGTTGATAAATATCAATACTGACCGGTGCCTAACATTACGAGCGTGCAAGCCTGCATGGTTTGAATGCCTTTCTCCGTCGCGAGTGATTCCAGTTCTTCGTTCTCTGTGCCGGGATTGAAGATGATGCGTTTGGGATTAAGGGAGAGAATGTAGTCGTAGTATTCCTGCTGATTGAGTGGGTTTAGGTAGAGTGTGACGGTGTCTATGTCTTCAAATGATTTTTTTTCTTTTTCCACTGGTACGTCGTTCACGATTGTATTCTTTCTGCCAATGGCAACAACGGGATGCTGGTGCTGCCTCAGCCGTTGGATGGCGAGGTAGCTGTAGCGGGAAGGATTGTCGGATGCACCGAGGACGAGAGTTTTCTTATTGGCCATTTCGTTGTTTTATATTAGATGGGATACTGCAAAAATCTCGCTAAGCTTTGGTTGAATGCGTCTAGAAATTTAGGATTTTTTTTTGCAGAAATACATAAATTTGTAATGCATTCCTGCAATGCCGCTGTTTAGCTTCGGGCTAATCAAGTTTGCAGGTTAAATATTTAGAGGGGTCAAATTTTGACCCCTCT
>CBINHQ010000300.1:0-3700 GCA_966250475.1 uncultured Chitinophagaceae bacterium | reverse complement strand
CGTGATGATGGGAGAGGGGAAGTAATCGTTCTCCTTCATTCCGTCTGGCATGGCTGCACCACAAAGGACCCTGCTGCCTGAAGAGTAGGTCCTCCAGGAATGCCCGGTGAGGTTACCCCTTACCACCATTTCAATCTTGAAAGGAATACATTTTCTACCTATGGAAACCTTGGGTGCCGGCACATCCAGGAGCCAGTTGGGACAGATGTCGCGGCATTGCTCCAGCATGATGGCGGCAACCTGATTCAGCACCTGGCCTTTGAATGGAATCTCCCTCGGAAGGATGACGTCGAAGGCCGAAATACGGTCGGAGGCAACCATCACGAGTAAGTCGTCGCCGATCGAATAGACATCACGCACCTTGCCACGGTAGAAACCCGTCTGGCCGGGGAACTGAAATGTAGCCATGCACCGAAAGTAAAGAGGGTGGCAAAATTGCCCAATTCGGGTCACCCGAAGATTTCAACATTTTATCCTTTCTGCTTAAAAATTAAATTTTTAGATAAACCTTACAATGCTTATTTTTCCGTCCAATTCCAAACCAAAATTGCTTATTATGAGAAAAAGCTTTCGCTTTTTGGCAGTCTCTCTTACCACCTGCCTGCTTTCGATCGCTGCCTTAGCCCAATCCATAACTATCACAGGGAATGTGCGAAATAGCTCCTCAAATGAAACGGTTCCCGCCGTGTCAGTAATTGTGAAAGGTACCACTCAGGGAACTTATACTAACTCCGACGGAGACTTCAAGTTGGATGTAGACAAGCTGCCGGTTACACTCGTATTCAGTTCTGTTGGATACGACAACTACGAACTCACCGTGAACGATGCTTCTGCGAAGCTCGATGTACAGTTCAAGCCCACCAGCACACTCGGACAGGAAGTAGTTGTAGCTGCCACAAGAACTCCAACAAGGATTCTCGAATCGCCGGTTACTGTTGAGCGCATGAGCGGTTCTACTCTTCGCAATCTTGCTGCTCCAAATTATTACGAAGCCATCACCAATCTCAAAGGTGTTGACATGCACACCGCGAGTCTCACTTTCCGCACTGTTACCACGCGCGGCTTCATCAGCAGCGGTAACACCAAACTCAACCAACTCGTGGACGGAATGGATAACCAGGCTCCCGGTCTCAACTTCGCTGTTGGTAGCATCATCGGACCAAATGAACTCGACCTCGACAATGTGGAATTGCTCGCAGGTGCCTCATCTGCTCTCTATGGTTCTGGTGGATTGAACGGTACGCTTCTCATCACAAGTAAAGATCCATTCAAATACCAGGGATTAAGCTACAACATCAAGCAGGGAATTATGCACGTTGATGGAAAGCAACGCAGCGCTGCTCCCTACTACGACTGGGCCGTTCGCTATGCAAAAGCCTTCAACAACAAATGGGCTTTCAAGATTTCCGGATCATTGATCAAGGGTAGCGACTGGCAGGCTAATGACTATCGTAACAAGCAACAAATTGGAATTCTCAGCAGCGTAGTTGGCGGCAACCGCGAGAATGATCCTGCCTTCAACGGCGTGAACATCTACGGTGATGAAACCGCTGCAAACATGAACAGCTTCTCACAATTCCTGATCGCGCAAACCCGCTTAGGCATTCTCGCCAACACAGGCGGTGCGATTGATGTGGTTAGCCTGCTCGATGCATACTTCGGTGCAATCGGCAATCCTGCCTATCCCACCAATGCTCAGCTTGCCGGATTCTATTCATTCGCTGGCTTCCCCGCTCCTGTACTCGGAGCGATCAACAACCCTGCTATCCAGGGCGCGATCAATCAAATGATTCCTTTCTACAACGGTGCAAGGAATGGATACTTCCAGAACTACACCGTATCAAGAACTGGTTATGAAGAACAACACCTCGTTGACTACAACACACTCAATGTAAAACTCAACGCGGCCGTTCACTATAAGATTACCCCTTCTATTGAAGCATCACTCAGCACGTATATCGGAACTGGTACAACTGTTTACACCGGCGCCGACCGTTACTCTCTCCGTAACCTCAAGATGGCTCAACACAAGCTCGAGGTTAAAGGACGTAACTGGTATGTTCGCGGCTACACCACTCAGGAGAATGCTGGTGAATCTTACAACGCTTCAGCACTTGGCGCATTCATCAACGAATCATGGAAGCCCAGCGCTACCTGGTTCGCGCAATACATCGGTACTTACTCCGAAGCAAGGCGCCAGGGAATGGGCAACCTCGCTGACATTAACGCTCACATGATTGCCCGCGCTGCAGCCGACAACGGAAGGCTGATTCCCGGAACCCCCGGTTTCGATGCAGCAGTTGATAAGATCCGCAAGACTCCCATCAGGGATGGCGGAGCGCTCTTCCTCGACAAGACCGATCTCTGGGCAGGTGATGGCCAGCTCAACCTCTCAGACGCCCTCCGCTTCTCTGATAAAGTTGATGTGATCGTAGGCGCACAGTGGAAGCAATTCGTGCTTAACTCTGAAGGAACTCTCTTCGCAGATACAGCTGGAAACATCAAGATCAACGAAGTTGGTGGCTACATCCAACTCCGTAAGAAACTCTTTAACGACTTCCTTACACTTACTGCAGCCGGTCGCTACGACAAGCAGACAAACTTCGAAGGTCGTTTCACTCCACGCTTCACTGCAGTAATGAGGGTTGCGAGAGATAACAACATTAGAATCTCTTACCAGACCGCATATCGCTTCCCCACTAACCAGGATCAATACATAAGCCTGGTGACTGGGGCCGGTACACTCATTGGCTTGCTTCCCGAGTTCCAGGACTTCTATGGTCTGAATTCAACTCGTCCCGGTTACACTCCTGAGAGCATCCTTGCTTACCGTGCCAGCGGAGATCCTTCTAACACAGGATTGCTGAAGAAGGCAGTGTACAAGGAAGTAACCCCCGAAACTGTGAACTCATTCGAAATCGGTTACAAGGGCATCCTCGGAAAGAGGTTGCTTGTTGATGGTTATGTTTACTACAGCCGATACAAGAACTTCCTCGCAACGATTGGTCTTGGTCAGTCAAGGACAGGCGATCCGCAGGAACTCTTCTCGCCCTTCACTACTGTGAATCTTTCTTACAAGCAAAATTCAACTGAAGAAGTGAGTGCAATTGGTTGGGGTGTGAGCGCGGAATACCAGTTCGCTAAGAACTACAGCGTTTATGGTAACGTATTCTCTGATGAACTTCATGACCTCGCTCCAGGATTCGTTTCATTCTTCAATGCACCTAAATATCGTTGGAATCTTGGTTTGAAGAATGATAACGTGTACAAAGGAATCGGCTTCAACATCGTTGCAAAATGGCAGGACAACAACTACTACGAAGGAACTTTCGTGAGTGGCACGCTTCCCTATTTCACTTGGGTTGATGCGCAGATCTCCTATCGCCCCGCAAAGAGCAAGAGCCTCTGGCGCATTGGCGGTACTAACCTCGGTAACAACTACTACCGAACTGGTTACGGAAGCCCGTACGTTGGAGGTGTTTACTACATCAGCTACGGATACAACATCTTCTAAGAATAAATTGGGTTAGTTACAAAAAAGCCTCCGAATGGAGGCTTTTTTAATTAGTTAATTAGTTAATTGGTTAATTAGTTAATGAAACCGCCTGCGGCGGCAATTAGCACATTAGCTAATTAATTAATTGGCTAATCCTGTCTTCAAGTAATAAGTGCAATTTTTTTCTGTAGCACTTGGTTAGGT
>CBINHQ010000299.1:0-3716 GCA_966250475.1 uncultured Chitinophagaceae bacterium | reverse complement strand
TATCGATGCTTCGATGAGTTCATTGAAATTGTGTGGAAGGATCTTAGTTGAAAGTCCTACGGCGATTCCATCCGCGCCTTGTGCGAGCAGCAGCGGAAATTTCATGGGAAGCGTGACGGGTTCATTCTTTCTTCCATCGAAACTAAGCTGCCATTCAGAGGTATTGGCGTTGAACTCGACTTCGAGATCGAACTTGCTCAGCCTTGCCTCGATGTATCTTGGCGCTGCTGCGTCGTCACCTGTGCGCACATCACCCCAATTACCTTGCGTGTCGATGAGTAAGTCTTTCTGGCCAAGATTCACCAATGCATCTCCAATGCTTGCATCGCCATGGGGGTGATACTGCATCGCCTGACCAATGATGTTCGCCACTTTGTTGAAGCGTCCGTCATCCATTTCCTTCATCGCATGCAGGATGCGTCGTTGCACGGGCTTCAGTCCATCCTCCACAGCCGGAACCGCGCGTTCAAGGATAACATAGGATGCATAATCGAGAAACCAATTCTTATATTGGCCGTGAAGGCCAGAGTCATTATTCTGTACTAATTCCAGGTTTTTCTGTTTTGCCATTTTTCTTCTGTCCTGTTTTTTTCTCCTGTCTTAATTATTACGAGGCGTTCTCTTCCTGCTTCGATGGTATCTTCAGGTCCACATCCTTCCAGGTCTTCGTTATTTCTCCCATCGATTCAATTCTTCCCGAAGCTATCAGTTCTTTCAACCTCCACATAAGGAACACATCGCCGGTCTTAATCTTCATTCTGTTGAGTGTGTTTGAGATCACCCTGCTTGCCTTCTGCCATTCGGAAGTAAGGTTCTTCAGGATTTCACTCTCGTAAAACGTATCATCCTTACCAACAATCTTCTTTCCACCCTCGAGAATTCTCACCATTGCATTTTCTTCGCAAAGCTTCTTCCATTCATCAGGATCAACTTCAAATTCACTGGATGTGATTGGCCTCGCAAGCTTCTTCGCCTTGAGGAATTCCGCCGGCTGAATCTCCCATAGCCAAGAGGGATAGAAGAGCTGGCCTTTCTCATTGATGAACGGAAGGTTGTTCATGTAAAGCACGAATATCCTTCCCTGGTAATCCTTCAACTGTCCCATCAGCCAGTAGTAGCCGCACACGTCGTGTTGGTTCTGCCCCATCCATATCCATACCTGCTCTTCCTCATTACTGTCGAGCTTCTCTTTTATTTCCTTCACAGTGTTCCTGTCATCGAAACTACCCGCAAGCTCTTCCTTGTAAGGAGAATGTTGCAACAGGGAACGAACCCATTCTACCCTTGCATTCCATCCTTCTTCCGTGTCAATGCCTTGTATTGGCCCTGTCGCGAAATCATCTTTAATCTGTAATACTTCCCCAGTCAATGTCTCATCAAGCTCAATCACTTTCTTCATCAATTCAACTTCGCTCTCGTTAAATACAATGTGAATCATATCTCTCAAAAAAATTTTATTTAGAAAATAATGTCAGCCTTATGCTGCCTCTTCCGCCTTGTCGAGCTCAACTCTAAGGTTATTAATGATGAACTCCTGGCGCTCCATGCTGTTCTTACCCATGTAATATTCGAGCAACTGCTGAATGTGATCGCCCTGCTCGAGTCGCATAAGTTCCTTGCGCATGTCCGGGCCGATGAAGCGGGCGAACTCCTCGGGACTTATTTCTCCCAACCCTTTGAAGCGCGTAATCTCAGGCTTACCGCCAAGCTTCTTTATTGCTTCCTGTTTCTCAGCTTCATCGTAGCAGTAAATCGTCTCCTGTTTGTTCCTTACCCTGAACAATGGAGTCTGCAACACATATACGTGCTCATGCTTCACAAGGTCGGGGAAGAATTGCAGGAAGAAGGTCATCAACAAAAGTCGGATGTGCATTCCATCCACGTCGGCATCGGTCGCGATCACCACGTTGTTGAACCTTAAGCCTTCGAGCCCTTCTTCTATGTTCAATGCGTGCTGAAGCAGATTGAACTCCTCATTCTCATACACCACCTTCTTAGTGAGGCCGAAACTATTGAGCGGCTTTCCACGCAGACTGAACACAGCCTGGGTCTCCACGTCTCTCGACTTTGTAATGGATCCGCTCGCACTATCACCCTCGGTGATGAAGATGGTCGAGGCATTCATCTTCTCGATGTACTCCTCACGGTTCTTATTCGGTGGCTCGTCGTTGAAGTGATACCTGCAATCACGCAATTTCTTGTTGTGAAGGTTCGCCTTCTTCGCACGATCATTTGCCAGTTTTTTGATGCCGGCCATTTCCTTTCTCTCGCGCTCGCTCTGCTCGATCCTCTTCTTCAACCCTTCCGCAACGGTTGGATTCTTATGAAGATAGTTGTCGAGTTCCTTCGAGAGAAAATCACCCACGAACTGGCGCATGCTCGGACCATTCACATCCACATTCTGCGAACCCAGCTTCGTCTTCGTTTGGGATTCGAATACCGGTTCCACTACTCGCACTGAAAGCGCGGCAACGATTCCCGTTCTTATATCTGAAGCATCGTAATCCTTCTTATAAAATTCGCGGATGGTCTTCACATACGCTTCCCTGAACGCCTGTTGGTGTGTTCCTCCCTGGGTGGTATGCTGACCGTTCACGAAGCTGTAGATATCCTCACCATAATCATTATTATGCGTGATGGCAACTTCGATATCATCACCTGTAAGGTGTATGATGGGATAGCGAATCTCATCCTCGTTTGTCTTGCGCTGCAATAGATCGAGAAGACCATTCTTACTGACAAAGGTCTTTCCGTTGAAGATTATCTTCAGTCCCGCGTTGAGGAAGCAGTAGTTCCAGATCTGGTTCTCGAGAAACTCAGGATGAAACTTGAAATTCTTAAAAACCGAATCATCCGGAATGAAGGTCACCAGCGTACCATTCGATTCGCCCGTCTTTGCTTCTTTGTGTTCTTTAACCAATACGCCTCTCTCGAACTCGGCCGTCTTCTCCTTGCCTTCTCTCACTGCTGTAACCTTGAAGTAATTGCTGAGTGCATTCACAGCCTTCGTACCCACGCCGTTCAATCCAACGGATTTCTGAAAGGCCTTGCTGTCGTATTTCGCTCCGGTGTTGATCTTGCTCACCACGTCCACAACCTTTCCGAGGGGAATACCGCGGCCATAATCTCGCACAGTCACCTGCTTACCTTCCACGGTAAGCTCGATCGTCTTCCCATATCCCATAGTGAATTCGTCGATGCAATTGTCGAGGACTTCCTTTACGAGGACGTAGATCCCGTCATCGGGACTGCTTCCATCGCCCAACTTGCCGATGTACATGCCGGGGCGGAGGCGGATGTGTTCCTTCCAGTCGAGCGACTTGATGCTTTCTTCGGTATAATCGAACAGGTTCGTGTCCTTGGTATCTTTCGTTTCTTTTGCTCTTGCCATACTGATTTCAAAGGATTTGAGGATCAAAAATAAATGCTGGCTTTGGAGGAGTTCGCAACCAACTTCTTCTTCAAATCGCGCAAATATACCGATTTGGTGGGGCTATGGTTGGGAGGCAGTTATGCACATCGGTGGGAAAACTTCCTGGAAGCGTTGGCCTTGAGGAGTTGTTTTAAGGCAAGACCATTGTACGCGGATTTAATATGATTGCTTATGCTTTTTTAGATCAAATCCGTGTGCATCCGTCAAATCCGCCTGAATCCGTGTCCTAAATAAACCTCAGAGGCTACGACCATTGGCCGCGGATTAGTTATGATTGCTTATG
>CBINHQ010000298.1:0-3724 GCA_966250475.1 uncultured Chitinophagaceae bacterium | reverse complement strand
GGATTGATCTGCACCATCATTTCTCGAAGCCTGCGGTATTCCGGGCGGAAATCATGTCCCCATTCGGAAATACAGTGTGCTTCATCCACCGCGAAGAATGAAATTTTGAGATCGGAGAAGAATTCGAGGTTCTCCTGCTTGGTGAGAGTTTCAGGTGCTACGTAGAGCATCTTTGTCTTGCCGGTAAGCAGATCATCGTGCACTTCCCTTATCTCCTTCTTCGTGAGCGTGGAGTTGAGGAAGTGTGCAACTTCGTCGTTGCTGCTGTATCCTCTAACCAGGTCAACCTGGTTCTTCATTAATGCAATGAGTGGTGAAACGATGATCGCAACTCCCTCGCAGATCATGGCGGGGAGCTGGTAGCAGAGACTCTTGCCACCTCCTGTGGGCATGATCACGAATGTATCGTGGCCAGCGAGCAGCGATTCAATAATTTTTTCCTGATTGCCTTTGAATTTGTTGAAGCCAAAGTGCTCCTGTAATGCTTTGTGGAGATCCCTACGGCCGTTGCCGTTGGCAGAAAGACTTATGGTGGCGGATTTGGTGGAGGTTTTTCTCGTGCCGCCCTTGGTTTTTTTCGCAGTTGTACTAGCCATTGCTCATGTTTTCTTTCCCTCTATAATAATTGGATTTCATTCCTACTTGAAAAGATCCTTTAATAAACCTTCGGTACAAATATTCATTGCCATTCGCACACCGGAAGGATGGTGCCCTGATGACTGGAGACTTTGAGTTAGCTTAGTAGCTCGTCGCGCTGGGGATCCGGCGAAATTAGAGTAGGTCGCAAAACTGTGCTCATCATCAAAAGCCGCCTGCGAATGTACGACGGAAAAGCCGGATCTACCAGACCTAAAGGTTAAATTTAACACTCATTCCGGTTCAGGTAAAACCTATAATTTTGCGCCTTGCCGATGCAGACTTCAATTAAACAGATCGCTCTTACAACCATTGAGTTGGAAGCTTCTGCCATTTCAGGGCTGAAGGCCTTCATCAACGATGACTTCGAAAAGGCGGTAAGGGTAATCACTGATTGCCGTGGAAGAGTTGTTATCAGTGGCATAGGCAAGAGTGCGGTAATTGCACAAAAGATTGTCGCGACATTCAACTCCACCGGCACACCTTCCATCTTCCTTCATGCAGCGGACGCCATTCACGGCGATCTCGGAATGGTGCAACAGGATGATGTGGTAATCGTGATCAGCAAGAGCGGAGAAAGTCCGGAGATAAAAGTGCTAATCCAACTGCTGAAGAACTTCGGAAACCAGTTGATCGCCATTGTGGGCAACACTAATTCTTATCTCGCCAAACAAGCCGGAATCATTCTGAATACGACCGTGCCGCAAGAGGCTTGCCCCAATAATCTTGCTCCCACTTCAAGCACCACGGCGCAATTGGTAATGGGCGATGCACTCGCAATTTGCCTGATGGAGCTGAAAGGATTTCAATCAGACGATTTCGCGAAGTTTCATCCCGGTGGTGCACTTGGAAAGAGACTATACCTCAGGGTTGCCGATCTCTATGTGAATAATGAACGTCCAGTGGTGCGACCAGAACAAACTTTGAAAGAAGCGATCGTGGAAATGACGAAGAAGCGACTCGGAGTGACGGCGGTTGCGGACAAAGACAATCATCTCGTGGGTATCATCACCGATGGAGACCTGCGAAGAATGTTGGAAAAGAATGTGGCCATTGATTCAGTAACTGCAGCAGACGTGATGACGAAGAACCCGCTCACCATTGCACCTTCGAAACTCGCAGTGGATGCGTTGGATATTCTGCGGAGGAAACAAATCACGCAGTTACTTGTTGCAGATGAAGGGAAGTACCTGGGTATAATTCATTTGCACGACCTGGTACGTGAAGGATTAATTTGACGGATTGTCGGTCAGCCGATGGTTAGCATCGACAAAAAAAATTATCATGAACAAACATCATTACGTAGCGATCATGGCGGGAGGAATCGGGAGCCGCTTTTGGCCAATGAGCCGCACGAACCTGCCCAAGCAATTTCTCGACATACTCAATAGCGGAAAGACACTCATTCAGCAAACCTTCGATCGTTACAGCAAGGTGGTGCCGCCTGAAAACATCTTCATCATCACTTCGCTTGAGTATGTTGATATAGTGAAGGAACAGCTTCCGAACCTTCCTGCTGAAAACATCGTTGCCGAACCTTCGAAGAAGAATACCGCGCCATGTATAGCATACATCGCATTCAAGCTTTACCAGAAAGACCCGGACGCATTGATGATTGCGGCTCCATCGGACAATCTCATTCTCGACACCGATGAGTTTGTACAAACCGCAAGAAAGGCTTTGGACTTTGTGGGACACATCAACGCACTTGTTACTATTGGCATTAAACCAACTCATCCCAATACTGGTTACGGTTACATCCAGCACGATCTCGGGGAGGCCGCACCCGGAATTTACAAAGTGAAGACCTTTACCGAGAAACCGAACATCGAATTGGCAAAGGCCTTCATCGCCAGTGGTGATTTTCTATGGAACGCCGGCATCTTCACCTGGAAGGTTAAGAACCTGCTCTCTGCATTCGAGAAGCATCTTCCTGAAATGTATGAGGTGTTTTCTTCAGAACGCGACAAGTTCAACACTCCTAACGAGGCCGCAGCAGTTGAACAGATCTATCCGCAATGCACGAATATCTCTATTGACTTCGGCATAATGGAGAAGGCAGAGAATGTGTACGTCATTCCCGCCAGCTTCTCTTGGAGCGACCTCGGCACATGGAACAGCGCTTGGGAAAACATGGAAAAGGATTACTTCGGAAATGCCGTGGCTGGTAACACTGTAATGATTGTCGATGCCGCCAATTGCATGATCCATGTTCCTGATCAGAAGCTTGTGTTGCTTCAGGGGCTCGAAGACTATATTATTGTAGACACTAAGGATGTGTTGATGATCTGCAAGAAGGAAAAGGAACAGGAGATCAAGGAATACGTAGCGGAAATCAAACGCAACAAAGGAGATAAGTATTTATAAGCGTTTATAAACGTTTATAATCGTTTAATTCGCGCTAAGGGGTTTCTTTTTCTGTAAATTGTTTTATAGAAAAAATTAAAAGCCATGTCCCCATATCCCATTCATAATATTTTATTCCTCGACATCGAGACGGCACCGCAGTATCCTGCTTATACAGATCTTCCTCAGGAATGGCAGGAACTCTGGACGCTTAAATCATCTTTCTTACTAAAAGGAAAAGAAGAAGAAACTGTTGAATCAATCTATCCCCGCGCAGGAATCTATGCGGAGTTTGGAAAAATCGTTTGCGTCAGTTGCGGATTTATTACCGGCCATGGCGAGTATCAGAAATTAATTCTTAAATCTTTTGCGGGGGATGATGAGAAAGTATTGCTGAATGAGTTCTGTAACATGCTTTCTAAATGGGCGGTAGACAATAGCCGCTTTCTCTGCGCTCACAATGGAAGGGAGTTCGATTTTCCGTATTTATGCCGAAGGATGATCATCAACAGTGTCCCGATTCCCTCTTGTCTCCAGATCTCAGGGAAAAAGCCTTGGGAGATTCCTCATATCGATACCATGGAACTTTGGAAATTCGGCGACTTCAAGAATTACACTTCGCTGAATCTTCTCGCTCGCGCTCTCGGCATTCCAACTCCGAAGGATGATATTGATGGCAGCCGAGTCTGGGAGGTGTACTGGAAGGACCGCGACCTCGATCGCATTGTTACCTACTGCCAAA
>CBINHQ010000297.1:0-3727 GCA_966250475.1 uncultured Chitinophagaceae bacterium | reverse complement strand
ACGCGAATTTCAGCTTGAACGGAACGGCACCTGGGACAAAGGAAAGGGTTGCGACACGTTCGCACCGCTCGGACCCTGGCTCGTCACGCCCGACGAAATACCCGACGTGAACGCCCTTCGAATGTGGCTTTCGGTGAATGGAAAGATGATGCAGGATGGTAACACATCCAATATGATATTCAATGTTCCGTTTCTCGTTTCCTATGTGAGCAGGTTCATGACATTGTTGCCCGGCGACATCATCTCAACCGGCACTCCTGCAGGTGTGGGACTTGGAATGAAGCCACCGGTCTACCTAAAGTCGGGAGATGTGGTGGAACTTGGAATCGACGGCCTCGGAACAGCGAGACAGAAAATGAGATCATACAATGAGAATTGACGCGCACCAGCATTTCTGGCGATACAGGCCAGAGGCATACGCCTGGATCGGCGAAGGGATGGAAGTCCTTCGCGGCGATTTCTTTCCACCCGAACTATGTCGGTTGCTGAAGGAAAATGGCCTCGATGGTTGCGTCGCCGTGCAGTCGGAACAAACGGAGGAACACAGTTCCTTTCTTCTCGGTCTCGCGGAAAAATATGAATTCATCAAAGGCGTTGTTGGATGGGTTGATCTTTCTTCCGATGACATACATGAGAAGGCAATTGCTTTCCGCGATTCATCAAAGATGAAAGGCTTTCGGCACATTCTTCAGGACGAATCCAGGAGAGACACGATGCTAAATCCCGCTTTCATTTCAGGACTAAGAGCAATTGGACGATTGGGATTCACTTACGATGTGCCGGTGCACGGTGATCAATTGAAGTTTATTGAAGAATTGTTACCGCAATGTCCCGATCAACTCTTCGTGCTCGATCATCTGGGAAAACCGCCGATAAAGTCGGGTGAGAAAGAAGACTGGAAGAAAACCATGAACGAACTTTCCAGATTTGAAAATCTTCACTGCAAGATTTCGGGAATGGTAACGGAAGCAGATTGGCAGGAATGGCAAAGTGCTGACCTCGTGCCGTATCTTGATTGCGTTGTTGAAGCATTCGGTGTGGACAGGTTGATGTTTGGATCCGATTGGCCGGTTTGCTTACTCGCAGCGGATTACGGTGAGGTGGTTTCAATTGCCGAAAGTTATTTCTCTTTTTTCACCGAAACAGAAAGAGAGAAGATATTTGGAGAAAACGCGATTGCTTTTTATAAACTATGAGAAATGGACCTTCAACTAAAAGATAAAGTGATCATTGTTACCGGCGGCGCCAAGGGCATCGGCGCGGCCATTGCAACAACGCTTGCTAATGAGAAGGCTGTGCCCGTTATTATAGGAAGGAATCAATCAGACAATGAAATGATGATTAAATCCATTCGGGAGAATGGGGGCAAGGCCGGATATGTAACTGCCGAGCTATCGGATCCCGCTCAATGCGAAACGGCGGTGAAGAAAGTAATGGAAGATTATAAACGCATAGATGGATTGGTGAACAATGCAGGGGTGAACGATGGTGTGGGCCTCGAGTTTGGAAATTATGAACGATTCTTAAATTCTCTTCACAACAATCTCGTGCATTATTATTTAATCGCACATTTCGCGTTGCCTGCACTTAAACAATCCAAGGGCGCGATCGTGAACATTGGTTCGAAGACGGCAGAGACCGGCCAGGGAGGGACTTCCGCATATGCTGCTTCTAACGGCGGACGCAATGCGCTCGTTCGCGAGTGGGCGGTCGAGTTGTTGCAGTATGGCATCAGGGTGAATGGAGTGATCGTTGCAGAATGTTTAACGCCACTCTACGAGAATTGGATCAGTGGATTTCCAGATCCGAAGAAGAAGCTCAAAGAGATCACCTCCAAAATTCCACTAGGGAAGAGAATGACAAAAGGTGAAGAGATAGCAGCAATGGTTGCATTTCTTCTTTCCGAAAGATCATCACATACTACCGGGCAGTTGATTCATGTGGATGGAGGATACGTTCACCTCGATCGCGCCATTAAATAAAAATCGAATTCATGCTAATGCGTATCTATTTTCTTATTGTAGTTTTAGTTTTTTCTTTCGGTGCAAATGCTCAGGTTTATTTGTTCAAAGATTCGCGTGCGCCAGTAGACAAACGCATCGATGATCTGATCTCACGTCTCACATTGGAAGAGAAGATCTCACTCACAGGCTACAGGAGTCCGGGAGTGCCGAGGCTTGGCATTGCGCCATACAATTGGTGGAATGAAGCTCTTCACGGAGTGGCGCGAGCAGGAAGCGCGACTGTGTTTCCGCAGGCAATCGCATTGGCTGCGACCTTCAACGATGACCTCATGCTGGATGTGGCAGATGCGATCTCCACCGAAGCGCGTGCAAAGTACAATCTCTCCACGGCGATGGGCAGGCATCTGCAATACATGGGTCTAACATTCTGGTCGCCTAACGTCAATATTTTTCGCGACCCACGATGGGGAAGAGGGCAGGAGACCTATGGCGAAGATCCTTTCCTTACTGCAACAATGGGCGTAGCATTCGTGAAAGGAATGCAGGGAAGCAATCCAGAACTCCTCAAGACCGCTACTGCAGCAAAACATTTCGCCGTGCATAGCGGTCCGGAGAAGGGTCGTCACGGATTCAATGCAACCATCGATGAGAAAGACCTTCGCGAAACTTACCTCTATGCTTTCAAGAAACTCGTTGATGCAGGAGTGGAATCCATCATGTGCGCATACAATCGCCTTAACGATGAACCTTGCTGCACGAGCAACAATTTGCTGAAGAAATTGCTTCGCGATGAATGGAAATTCAAGGGACATATTCTTACTGATTGCGGCGCGCTCGATGACATCGTACGCTTTCATGGCGTACTCGACAACAATGTGCAGGCGGCAGCGGCTGGTATCAAGGCGGGAGTGAGTCTCGATTGCTCCGATCTATATCAGAAGAATCTCGCGGAAGCAATACGGCAAAACTTAATCACCGAAGGAGATATCGATGCAGTGCTTCGCAATCTTTTTCGCACGCAGTTCAAACTCGGAATGTTCGATGAGAAGGATTCCATTCCTTACAATGCTTACGGCGCCGAGAGTGTCAATTCTCCCTATCATACCGAGCTTGCACGAAGGGCAGCACAGCAAAGCATGGTTTTGCTGAAGAATGAACCATTCGGCAAATCTGCAAAGCCGTTGCTCCCCCTCGATCCGAACGAGTATGGATCAATCATGGTGCTTGGGCCAAACGCGGGAGCAATGGATCCAATGGTGGCGAACTACCACGGGATGTCGGGCAACATTGTAACATTTGCGGAAGGCATCACTGCTGCAGCAGGTCCGCACACCGGGGTGCAGTATGACCAGGGAAGCGATTATACAGACACCACGCGTTTCGGCGGCATCTGGGCTGCGGGTGAAAGCGACATCATCATCGCAGTAATCGGTTTGACGCCCGTCTACGAAGGCGAATCGGGCGATGCATTCCTTGCAGCGAATGGCGGCGACAGGCTCACATTGAGTTTGCCTGCCGCACACATTGCATTGTTAAAGGAACTTCGAAAGAAGAACAAGCCTGTTGTTGCTGTGGTAACTGCTGGCAGCAATGTCGATATCTCAGCAATCGTACCGTATGCAGATGCTATCATCCTCGCATGGTATCCCGGTGAGCAGGGAGGTAACGCACTTGCTGATATCATCTTCGGAAAAGTATCACCAGCAGGAAGACTCCCCGTCACATTCTATCGCTCCTTCAGCGACCTTCCCAATTACGAGAGT
>CBINHQ010000296.1:0-3742 GCA_966250475.1 uncultured Chitinophagaceae bacterium | reverse complement strand
GTTGAACAACAGGCCATGAGAGTTTACGGTCACATGGCGATATGACGGCTCTTGCGTGAACAGTTTTTCCAGGGCGCGCTGCTGCATCTGGCCTGCTCTGAAGAACAGCTCACGAATGTTCATCGTGCTTAACCTGCTATAATACCATTTCAGTCTGCCTGTCATATTCGAAAATTTCAGCGTAAAGTGATTCGAGTTCCTTTTTTATGCTTTCGGGATAATAATCGACTGCCGTTGCTTTCGCATTCCTGCTCATGTGGTCGTAAGATGAGCGGTCGTTTATCACCGAGAATAAAACATTCTTTAGTGTTTCCACATCGCCTGGGTTGAAGAGAATGCCGTTCTTCTCATGCGTCACTACTTCGGGAATGCTTCCGACGGGAGTGGTGATCACGGGCTTGCCGTAGCTGAACGCCTCGAGAATCGTCATCGGCATTCCTTCCTCGTATGTGGGAAGGATGAAGTAATCACATTCGGCGAGGGCCTTGTGCTTGTCATCGTTCTGCACCCAGCCGATGTATTCAACCATGTCGGAAACTCCTCCTTCTTTGATCTCATTCTGCAATCTCTCCACTTCATGATTGCCGCCGACAAGGAACCTGCATTTACCTCTGAGCGCATCCTGTTCCCTCACTACAATGTTCAGCAGATCGAAGATGCCTTTGTGATCTGCTATGCGGCCAAGGAAGAGGAAGGTCACCAGGTTTGAATCTGCAGGCGTGGTGTCAATCGCCGGTGTGTGTTCAACCGGATTCCTGATCACCATCAGTCTCTTTATTTTGAAGTTTTCATGAAAAAACTCATTCCAGCGTTCTGAAAGCACTACAAGCGCGGATGAATTATTGATGATGAATTTGCACATGTACTTGTAGAACTTTCCATGTTGCTTGTAGTATTCATCAAACCCACCTGCGTGAATGTGGAAGATGAGTTTCTTGCCGAAGATCTTTCTCGCAATCATCGTCACGAAATACTTGCGGAGTATGCTTCCTTCCTTCGCGCCATGTACGTGAACGATCTTTATCTTCCTGTTGAAGGCCAACTGGAAGAAAAGAGTCGCCAGCGCCTTACCGAAAAACCAGAGTTCGTAAAACTTATTCCTGTAAGAAAGGGTAGGGATGAAGTTGAACGGCTCAATGTTTTTCGAATAGATGCTCAACACCGCCCCAATTCCTCCACGATGGTTGTGATGGTCCGGCCCTACGAAAAGTATATGTTGATATGGTGATTGCATTTCTTCTTGTTGTCAGTACGGTTAAAAGAACATTCGTTTCAGTTTCCTTCCGAGCTGTTGCACCGGCTGGAAATAGGTTTTCTGCCCATCCACAATTATCACATCATCCACGGCATTGATAGTGTGAATGCCGTAGTTGAACTCATCATTTTTGTTCGGTTCAATCTTCATATGCAGTTCCTCTTCAAATTCCGTGGTGGTTAGTTTCGTTATCCTGTTTATTGAAATCGATTCGCCATAATAGCTCGCGCAATTCTGTGTGGGGCGATAAATCTCTCCATCCACTTCGATGAACTTTCCCGCTGGCCTGCTTCCAACAAGGTCGCTCTTAACCGGATTGCCGGTGTGCGGCACGTATGGTCCAATGAGTTTATCTGAATGGAAGATGTAGAGATCTCTATTCAGCGCATCGCCAAGCATTGTGCAGAACAACCAATACTTACCATCTTTCTTCAGGATGGTGGGATCGATCACCGGCATGGGCAGTATCACCACCGGATTCCTGAGTTCTTTCGTTGCATGATCGAATTCGTATGCTGTCAGCTTTCCGCTGAATGCATTTTCAGGGATCACCCACGTGGTTCCATTCTCCTCGTAAATGAAAGGGTAGGAGAGATGGTGTCCGTTGTCGAGTATTACCTTCTCCGAAACAGGCTGCAATTTTTCATCGCAAGTGATGAGTGAAATGTTTCCATCGAGCTTCACCGTGCTCACACTCTCGAAGAGAATGTTCACCTTACCATCTGCATCCCTGAAGATGAAAGGATCTGCCCATGAGATGCTTGCATCCTTCATAGGCATCCATTCGAAGCTCAGGTCGCTGCGTTTCTCGCGAATGATGTCCGCGAGATTTGCGCGCAGGAGGCCAAGGCCCCATTGCTTCAGGAATAATTTATCAGCATATTTCTTCATCGATCCCATTGGGTATACATTATCATTAGCCAGGCGTAAGCCTGCTTGGTCATGCTGTAGGATATGTGGTGAGATCAGTTAAGCTGTCCAGGCAATAACTCCTGGCGGTAACTGGCGAGCATTCGGTCCAGTGAGAAATTCTCCTCGACAAAATCGTGGAGCTTCACCGGGTCGAATTCTTTCTGCAGTAATTCAAACCATGAACTGGCGATGGATAAAGGATCCTTTGATCGGCTGAGCCTTCCCGTGTGCCCGAAGATCATCTCCGAAGCGCCGCCAATGTCGGTAAGCGAACATGGTATGCCCGACGACATGGCCTCGAGGGCTGCAAGCGAAAAGGTTTCTATAGAATAGGAGGTAAGTGTAAACACATTTGCCATCCGGTGGAATGGCCGCACATCTTTCTGATGCTCGATAAAATGAATATACCCCGACACCGGACTCTTCTCCGCATAACGCTTCACCTTGTCGGTATATTCCTGGTCGCCCGAACCCACAAATACCAAATGAGCCGGACATTCAAACTTCTCATGCAACACACGCAATGCATCGATACCATAAGTATGCCCTTTTTCAGGGAACATGCGTGCGATCTTCACGATCACCTTGCCTTCCGTCGGCAGATTGTACCTCATTCGTATCTCGCCCTTGCTTTCCTTGCCGGGTGTGAAGTAGGTGGTGTTGATACCATTGTAGATCACCCTTGCATTTTTCGGGCGGAAGAAATATTTCTTGCCAAGGTATTCCCGCTGTGCGTTGCAGATGAACAGCACCCTGTCGCGATCGCTGATCGAGCGGAAATAAAAATAATTCAGTATGTGCTCCTTCCTGCTCGCCGGAATGGTGGAATGCAGGGAAAGGAAGAATTTCCTCTTCTTCTCCGATTTGGCATAGAGCTTCATCAGGAAGAAGGAAAATATGCCCACGCAAAAAACGGAATCGATCTTATGCTCGTCGAGCACAGCTTTAATCCTTGAGCCAACCTTCAGGTCATACTTGAATTTGCGCTTAAGTATAACGCTGTTCACCCCTTCGTCCATTTCCTGGAATAAGGCGTTGTCGTCACTCAGCAGAATGACGAGCGGATCATGCCCTGACCTATAGAAATGATTCACCAGGCTGATGAAGAATTTCTCAGCTCCTCCCACTACGAGACCGTGGATAAGAAAGGCGATTCTGGGTTCGGACATCATGCGTTTTTGGCTTGGGTCGTAATTATACGGGCGGAAAAATACACACAAAAACTGGTCAATACAAGTAATTTCCGAATCTTTATTCTGAAATGGCAAAGCCCCGGACAATTACGTCCGGGGTTGCCAAATGAGTGATTTTCTGTGATTTCTATCTCATTTTGTCTTCAAAGGGATTATTTTTTAGAAACTTTCAGGTTATCGTAGTATACCACGGTGTTAGTTCCGCTAGGCATTGACCACCTGTTTTGTCCAACTTTCATGTACGGCATACCTGTAGAGCTGTTCATTGTCTCACCAGTATATGAGTAGTAAAGCTGGCCGTCGATGTAAAGCCTGATGTAACCGCCAGAAGTCGCCCACTTGAATTCCCACCTCATGTTGTACCACTTGTTAGGAGTGATGG
>CBINHQ010000295.1:0-3774 GCA_966250475.1 uncultured Chitinophagaceae bacterium | reverse complement strand
ATCCTGTTGAACTCACCACTCCCGCAGTAGCCGAGGCTATCAGGAGAGTGCGTGCGACGGGTGCGGTTGTAAGAACGCAGTCGCCTGTGTTGAAGAACATCAATGCAGATCCTAACACTTGGGCAGACATGTGGAGAAAACAAGCGAACCTTAATTGCATTCCTTATTATATGTTTGTGGCGAGAGACACGGGAGCGCATCATTATTTTTCGGTGCCGCTTGTTGAAACCTGGAACATTTTCAGGAAGGCATACCAGCAGGTGAGTGGTATTTGCAGAACTGTGAGAGGTCCGAGCATGAGCGCTACTCCGGGAAAGATCCAGTTACTTGGCGTTGCTGAAGCAGCGGGTAAGAAGATAATGACACTCCGTTTCCTCCAGGGAAGAAATCCTGATTGGGCAGCGAGACCTTTCTTTGCTGAATACAATGAAAAAGCCGTATGGCTCGATGAACTCAAGCCAGCATTCGGAGAAGAGAAATTCTTCTTTGAAGATGAGTTGAAAAACATGTTTCATGAACAACTCGATCGTGCTGGTAGCGACAACCTGGTATAAACACATACATGCACATGAACAGGAGTATTTTCATTAACAACAACCTCGATGGGTTGGCGGAATCCCCTACCCTTCGGATCAATCAACGCTGTAAAGAACTGGCAGCTGGCGGTAAGAAGATTTACAAATTGGGACTGGGGCAATCGCCCTTTCCCATTCCCAACCCTGTGGTGAATGCGCTGAGACTTCACGCACCAGAGAAGGAATACCAACACGTGAAAGGTCTACCTCAACTTAGGCAGGCCGTAGCAGACTTTCATCGCAAGAAGGATGGCGTGGTGATTAATCCAGAAGATGTGATCATCGGTCCAGGTTCGAAGGAACTCCTCTTCCTGTTGCAACTCGTGTTTGATGGCGAGGTTATCATCCCGAGTCCCAGTTGGGTTTCCTATTTGCCCCAGGCAAAAATTATCGGCAATGTGGTGCATGTGATTCACACTTCATCGGAAAACAAGTGGAGACTACTTCCTTCGCAGATCGACGAGTTTTGCGCGAAGAACAATAGCCAATCGAAGCCATATCTTCTCATCCTGAACTATCCGGGTAACCCTGATGGCATCACCTATTCGCAGGAGATGATGAAAGAGCTAGCCGATTGCGCGAGGAGAAATCACATCCTGATTCTTTCGGATGAGATCTACGGACAATTACACCATCACAGCAATCACATATCGATAGCGCGCTTCTATCCCGAAGGAACGATACTCAGTTCGGGGCTTTCCAAATGGTGCGGAGCAGGTGGCTGGAGGCTAGGAACATTTTCATTTCCTCCGAACCTTAACAAGATTCTCGAGGCGATGGCGGTTGTTGCCAGCGAAACCTACACTTCGGTAAGCGCACCCATTCAGTTCGCGGCTGTGCAGGCATTCGCTTGTGGAGGGGAAATTGAGGAGTACCTGCTTCACGCAAGGAGAATTCTCGCGCTACTTGGACAGAAGTCTGCTGCGATATTGCGCCAAGGAAACATAATGCTAAACGATCCGGTTGGAGGGTTTTATCATTTCCTGGATTTTACCCAGGTAAAAGAGAAACTCAACTCGAGGAACATCCGCAACAGCAGGCAACTTTGTGATTCTCTTCTCGAGGAGCGTGGTGTTGCGATCCTTCCCGGGGAGGATTTCAACCGTCCTGCTGATGAATTATCGGCCAGGCTGTCCTACGTGGACTTCGACGGAGCGAAGGCACTGAACGCGAGCTACGCGATTCCGCTTCATCAACACCTGCCTGAGGATTTTCTTGAGAATTATTGCTGGAACGTGCTTGAAGCCTGCAGGGAAATTGTGGAGTTCACAAAATGAGAATTTTGATCAGTTGAAAAGATATGCACAAAAAGAGGGGTTGATAGACATCAACCCCCGTGTTTTAAAATCCAATATCCTATGAAAAACCATTGAGATAAATGCAAAGCATGTTCCAATTTGAAGACATTAATTCTTTGTGCAATTTGAATCAGCATTCTAAACGGAAGGCCGCATTTTATTAGCTGAATTATCTCATTACAGGAAAAGATGCCGCCATTTTCCTGAGTAAATTTTTCTACAACCGAATTTTAGTTGTTGCAAATTGCGAGAATCATTTCCCCGCAGCGTTTTTTCGCCATGACACTGGCGTGATAATCTTCCGTATTTCCGGCAATTTCCTCCGGCATACTTATAATAAAAATTCTGAAAGTAACTTGCGTTTCTCAAAACCATGAAATATGGAAAAAGTAAATATCTCCGAGAAAATGGCAAGCATCAGCGATTACTGGAATCCCAGGATTGCCGCTTCACTTAATGGCCAGCATGTGAAACTTGTGAAATTCAAAGGCGAATTTACCTGGCATAGTCATGAAAATGAAGATGAAATGTTTCTCGTAATCGATGGAAGTTTCCGAATGGAATTCAGGGACAAGGCAGTGGAATTGCAAAAGAATGAATTCCTCGTAGTGCCGCGTGGAGTGGAGCATCGCCCTGTTGCGGAGCAGGAGGTCTCGGTAATGCTTTTCGAGCCTGCAACCACGCTGAATACCGGTAACGTGAGAAATGATCTCACCCGCGACAACCTGGAATCAATCTAACTCAACAGTAGCCCAACAAAAAGTAAATGATCACGAATACAACGATGAATCCGAGACAACCCCCTCCCAGTTTGTATGCGCCATACCCGGCAATGAGAGTTCTTAACCAATTCTGCATTTCTTCAATTTTTTCATGGACAACGAGGTTTGTTGCCATACAATGAATGAAAAATATTTTCGATTCTTGCCCTATCCGGTTAAAAAATCAAGCCAAATTAATGTAATACGAATTTCGATTTTTTCATATTCAAATATACCCGTTGGATGGTATTGGGATAATTATTCTTAGAGGCTATTTTGTGGGTTAAATTCCGCCACCATGAACCGTCGACATTTTCTCTCCGGGGGCCTTGCAGTAATCGCAGCTGCCGGTTTGCCAAAAGCAGTGAAAAAGAAGAAGCAAAGCCAATTGAAACCAGTTAATTACCGGTCTGCTCTTAAGCCCAACACTGCCGGACAGAAATCCTTCAATGTAAGCCTCTACCACGAAACGCTGTACGCATTCAAGGCCGCGAAGGAAGAGAACAAGTTTATCACGCTTACCGGAAAATATTTCGAGACCACCGATACCTACTATCCAACCAAGTCAAGCATTTATAAATTCCTGATCACGAGTGTGACTTCGAAAGACGGGGTCTACGAGGTGCAAACAAAATTCAACAATAAGGTTTCCGGCGACTTCAGCTATCCCAAAGAATTCCCGAAAGACCTTAGACTTAAGATTATCCCGCACTCTTCCGCAAAGATCCTCGGGAAGAATAAAGAAGAACTCGTTCATCTTATTTACGAGACACCACGCACTACCAGTGATGATGACTATGATTATGATTGCTTCCTCACTACCGCTTGCGTGCATCACAAGAAATTAGCGGATGACTGCACAGAGTTGAACACTCTTCGTGACCTCAGAGACAACTACATGGCCAACACCGAAGAAGGCAGACAAATTATCAGCGAATACGGCGAGATCGGTCCCCGCTTAATCCAAACCATCAACAACTGCGAAAACAAGGCGGATATCTATGACTACATGTACGATCATCTCGTAATTCCTTCTGTCGACCTTATCAGGCAGGGAAGGAAACAAGAAGCCGTGGACTACTATGAAGTATTCGTAAAAGAAATGAAGTCGAAATATTTGTAAGCCCCACCGTCCATTTT
>CBINHQ010000294.1:0-3775 GCA_966250475.1 uncultured Chitinophagaceae bacterium | reverse complement strand
ACGGTTCCTCAACCATGCTTGTGTATGCAACAAGAAGGGGAGTGAATGGCTTCACCCTCGATCCTTCCATAGGAGAATTCAACCTGAGTCACCCCGATATCAAATGCCCACCGTCTGGCAAGATTTATTCTGTTAATCATGGCAATTTCTTTCAGTACGAAGAAGGTGTGAAGAACTATATTGATGCCTGCCAGAAGAAGAACAAATCAAACGGAGGTCCATATACGCAGCGCTACATAGGAAGCATGGTCGCCGATGTGCACCGCAACCTGATCAAGGGAGGAATCTTCATGTATCCCGGCACCACGGACAAGCCTTCAGGAAAACTCAGGCTGTTGTATGAGTGCAATCCTTTTGCCTTCATCATTGAGGTTGCGGGAGGAAGAGCTACTGATGGAAAGCAAAGAATCCTCGACATTCAGCCTACATCCCTGCACCAGCGAACTCCGATGTTCATCGGAAGCAAGGGGATGATGGATGAGTTGGAGGGGATGTTGGGTTAATTAGTTAATTGACTAATTAACCAATTAGAAAATTGCAAAACGTTTTTATGAGCGAGGTAATGATTGTTGATTATGAGCCGGGTCACTACAAGGCTTTTCGCGATATCAATCTCGAGTGGCTGGATCGATATGGTCTTACCGAGAGTCATGACCTGATGGTGCTCGACGATCCCCAGGGAACGATCATCGATCGTGGTGGGTTTATTTGGATAGCGATGGTAGATGGAATTCCTGTCGGGTCATCGGCACTTATGAAGGAAAAGGAAGAAGGTGTTTACGAACTCGCGAAAATGGGAGTTGCAGCGCCTTACCGTGGAAGAGGGATCAGCAAGCTGCTTATTGAGAAATCGATTGAAAAGGCGAAGGAACTTGGAGCGAAAAAGCTCATTTTATTTTCCAACCATCAGCTTAAGGTTGCGCTGGGATTATATGAAAAATATGGCTTCAGGCATGTGCCAGTCACCGATGCTCCATTCAAGACGGCTGACGTGAGAATGGAATTAGAAATGCGCTAAAGTTTCGACTTTCCCTCTGCATGGCTTAAATTGCCTTCACATGGAACGCAAGAGCATCATCTCCGTAAATAACTTACACAAGAAATATGGAAGTTTCGAAGCCGTGAAGGGAATCTCCTTCGAGGTATTGGAAGGAGAGATATTCGGTTTGCTAGGTCCTAACGGAGCGGGAAAATCAACTACTCTGGAGATTATCGAAACGCTCAGGGAAAAGACAAGTGGAGAAGTGATTGTGGATGGTTTTAACCTTGATAAGTCGCCCAACGAAATTAAGAAGGTGATTGGCGTGCAACTGCAAAGCAGTGGTTACTATCCCGGGCTGAACCTGCTTCAGTTGATTGAATTGTTTTCAGGATTGTATAATGAAGAAGTTGACCCCGTGGAGCTCCTCGAGATGGTTAACCTTAAAGAAAAGGCTAAGGCGAAGTTCAAGGATTTGAGTGGTGGGCAGAAGCAAAGATTTTCTGTGGCCACGACGTTGATCAACAAGCCACGCATTGTTTTCCTGGATGAGCCAACCACGGGCCTCGATCCTCAGGCGAGAAGGAGCCTTTGGGAATTGGTGAAGAATATTCGTGCGAAAGGCACAACCGTTATCATTACCACGCATTACATGGATGAGGCTGAATACCTCTGCGACAGGGTGGCCATCATCGATTCAGGAAAAATAATCGCGCTCGATACAACAGACAGGCTCATCGACAATCTTGTCTCAACAGGCTTCGAGCGACCAAAGGAAGTGAAGAAGGCAAATCTTGAGGATGTGTTTATCAGCCTCACCGGCCATTCACTTCGGGAGGAATGAATTAATCCAATTAGCGAACCAGCTAATTAATTTGCCATGGTTACAAAAATTGACCCGCGTTACCCGATCGGGACTTACGAGCCGCAGCCGTTCTCAATTGAGAAGAAGATTGAATGGCTTGCAGACATCAAGTTTCTACCTCTTCAGCTCGAGAATGCAGTCCTTAACCTTGACGAGGAACAGCTTAACACTCCATACCGCGAAGGAGGTTGGACTGTGAACCAGGTTGTGCATCACGTTGGGGACAGTCACATCAATGCGTATTGCAGGTTTAAGCTTGCACTTACGGAGGAGAATCCTACAATCAAGCCTTATGATGAAAAGCTATGGGCAGAGATGAATGATGTGTCGAAACTGCCGATCAATATCACGCTTACTTTGTTGCATGCATTGCATGCGCGTTGGCATGAGTCGCTGAAGTATGTGAGCGATAACGACTGGAACAACCGCACGATTTTTCATCCTGAGCAGAAGAAGACACTAAGGCTTTGGAATCTTTTGGGCAACTATGCCTGGCATGGTAAGCATCATGTGGCGCACATTACTTCACTGCGAGAGCGGATGGGTTGGATCTAAAAATGCTATCAGACAGATTGAAATAAATATAGGCTTGATTGATGAAATGGAAATTACTCTCTTCTGAATATTTATTCAAGGACTTATGGTTTACTGTGCGTAAGGACAGGTGTGAAACGCCATCTGGAACCATTGTGGATCCTTATTATGTGTATGAATTCCCAACCTGGGTCACAGCCGTGCCGGTGACGGAGGACGGAAAAATAATAATGGTGAGGCAGTACCGCCATGCGCTTGGTGAAGTATGCATCGAGATTCCCGGTGGATGCATGGATGATACTGACGGCAGTCCGGAGGTTGCCATTCGTCGTGAGCTACTCGAAGAAACGGGCTATGAATTTTCAAGGTTTGAGTACCTGGGAAAGATATCTGCGAATCCATCCACTAACAACAACCTCATGCACATGTTTCTCGCAAGGGGTGGTAAGAAAATCTCTGAGCAATCGCTCGATCCAAATGAGGAAATACAGGTTGAACTGATGAGTGTTGAAGAGGTAAGGGGATTGTTGAAGGAGAATAAGATAATGCAGGCGATGCATGTGTCGTGTTTGATGTATGCGATGGAGAGAATTTGATGGGGGTGGTGTGGTGATGGTGTGGTTTATCGTGGTGTGGTGGGGTTGTGTGAGTAAGTGGTGGGTTTGCGTCAGGTAGTTGTGTCGTGGAACATCTAGCGCCGCCAGTGGGCCCTCCCGGCTGCCGTTGTCGCCCTCCCCCGCCATCCAACCTTCCTATCAACGGCAAATACCTCGAGTGGTATACAGTCAGCATTCTATCATGCCTCTCCGCACACTTCACCACCCTGGCAATCACCCTGAATTATCAACGCATCGCACTCAGGTTGTCCAGCAATAGTTTCCACTTCGATACAAATTCAACACGACCGATTCGTATTGCAAACATAAACTCAAGTGATAGGAGAAGCCATGGGATTTTGCCGGAAACTTAGAGGTTTTTTCACCGGGAATATGTGAGGAAATGACGGGTGAAAAGCCATGAGTTAAACGATTAGCTATTACAATAGCGTTATGATGTTTAATGTGCTAATTCTTTGAAACTATTGCCGGTATTGGGTTTGATAAGATTTTCAATTGGAAACGATTTGACTTTTTGAACATTTGGGGTTGCGGGTGTCATGATAGGGAGCGGCCCTGGCAATCATATTACGGAAATTGAGGTGGAGGCTGAGGTGGATGATGATAAGATTCTCGAAGGGCACCTCGGTAAATGATCTTAGAAAATCCGGCCAGTCAATTTTAGAAGGGTCATGCCAAAATAATATGGTTGCCTTTATCACACCTGGGTTTCTTTGGACTTCCTGGTTTGTGCCAGAGATCATCCTATTTCTCCTCACTCATCTATTGTTGGAAATGTCT
>CBINHQ010000293.1:0-3792 GCA_966250475.1 uncultured Chitinophagaceae bacterium | reverse complement strand
TTGCGTAGGAACGATCTGCTCCGGCACAACTTGTCCATTTGCCAAAGGAATGGAATCAACCTCCTGCGCGTTGGCTGCGGCAAAACAAAAAAGGAAAAAGCAGAGGAGCAGGTTTCTTATCAAGGATGGTTAATTAGGTTGTAAAAATAGAACGTCGTAAAGAAACTTTCATCCAAACATATGTGCGCAATTCAAAAGTAATTCACAAACCCGAAATGTATCTTGGATTGCCGAAGGTTTAATTCCGTGTCGTTTCTTTTACCGACGGCCCAGGCGAAATTGAAAATGCCCAACTTAGTCTCGAAGGCAAGTCCTAAACCCGTTCCGAAGTAAGTATAACTCTCATCAATATTCTGGCTGTTATTTCTTCCCCAACCACCGTCTGCAAGTACATAGAAGAATGAGTTTTGACCAACGAGTAGCCTGTATTCAATTGTTCCGATCGCGAATTGCGAGAGATATTGGCTCTCTTCATCGAAGCCGCGGAGGAGTTTGTATCCTCCAATTTGGAAGAGTTCGTTCCGGAAAATGTTTCCGCTTTGGAAGAATCCTCCGTTCACACCCAACTTAACCGTGCTGCGATTTGCACTTCCGAGGGGAAGGTATTTCGCGGCAGTGACTCTCGCACGAAGCTGGTAGGTCTTCAGCTTCATTGTGTCGTATAATCTATCGAAATCATAAGATGGATCGCCGGGATCTTTCAGTTCAAGCACCTGGTTGTTCTTTTTCAGCTTCTTCGTACCTGCTGAGGTGATAATTCTAAACTCGTTTCCCCTCGTTGGATTTCGCCTGTAGTTGGTGTTGTTAAATTCGTAATCGATCCCGAGGTTGAAGGAACTCACATCGGCTTCGTCGGGAAGGCGCCGATTTTGGAGAATGTAAGAGGTATTTACTCCGTTCACGATGGTTTGGAATCGTTGAATGAAAAGTTTTCCCGCCTGATGCACGTTTAGCACGTATTGTGCGCCGAGTTGGAGATTCACATTCAGAAAGGTGCTGTCCTTCCTGAACATGTCGAAGCTGAAGTCGAGTCCGATTGGCGAATTGAAGATGTAGGGTTGCTGATAAAGAAGGTTCAGCCTCGGCGATTTCACCTGCAATTGTTGCCAGTTGAAGCCAATGGTTTCTCCACCTCCAAGCGCATTTCTTAGATTGATGTTTGCCTCACCGGTGATGAGTATCTTCTTTGATGAAAGCTGGTCGTTATTGGGAAGAAATCCAATCAGCACATTCACCTGGCTGCTGCGTTTTGGTCGGAGATACATTTCCAAAATGGAACCCGTTCCAAGCCAGATGATCTTTGAAGGATATTCTTCCTCCACGTAAGGAAGTTCACGCATTCTTCCGCTTATGCGCAGCAGTTTCTCCTTGCTGAATTCGCTGCCGTTCATGATGTCGAGATAGCGTTGCAGGAAGAGATTTGAGATCTTCACGTTGCCGTGCACGCGTATGCTGTCGATTTTGTAGGAAGGGCCTTTTTCAACCTTCAGTTCGGCAGAAACGGATTCATCAATAATCTGAATATTATCGATGTAGACCTTTGCGAAGGGATGACCATTGTTCTCGAGGTGAGTAAGTATCTTGTCTTGCCATGCTTTCACTTCGGAGAAATCGATCGGCTGTTCGCGAAATCCTCTTTGTCGCCAGCCAACTGCGGAAAGGATTGAAGCATCAACCGAATCGGTAGTGAGTTTGGCCCACTTGTAAACATTGCCGGTAAACCAAACGAGTCGCGCGTGTGTTGAATCATACCTTATCGTATCGATCGAAGCAGTCCCATATCCTTTCGCACGAAGCGTGGCGGGAAGTGCATTAATATATTGAATGCATTCGTTACGATTGTCGAAGCGGTTTGGAACTCCAAGGTTGTCCACGATGAATGCCGAATCGCGATCCACTCCTTTAATATGGAGCGGATAATTTTTCTGCGCATGCGGGAGCAGGCTGCTGAACAAAAAAAACAGGAAGAGTATAAGCAGTCTTAATTTTGTCATGGATCTGGAAACCTGCCGGGCAGGAATCAATTTCAAATAAAAATATTCATTAAATCTCAAAGGGCGGCGAATGGAGGCTTCAGCCATTCGGTTCGCCAGGATCATATCACCAATGGCAGGCATCTATCTTCATATTCCGTTTTGCAGGCAGGCCTGTCATTACTGTAATTTTCATTTTACAACTTCACTTCGGCATAAAAACGAATTTGTTGCTGCTTTATTGAACGAGATCGGCCTACGCAGAGAATACTTAAAAGACGAGCCTGTCGAGACCATTTACTTCGGGGGCGGTACGCCAAGTTTATTGGAAATTGATGAGGTAATAGCGATTCTAACAAGGATCAGGTCGGTGTTTGATGTGAAAGACGATGCGGAGATCACGCTTGAGGTTAATCCCGATGACATCAATGAAGAAAAGCTAAAGGCCTGGAAATTGAGCGGAATCAATAGGCTAAGTATGGGTGTGCAGAGCTTCTTCCAGGAAGATCTGGAATGGATGAACCGCGCTCACAATGCCGAACAGGCCATGCAAAGCATTCGTCTTGCCGTGCAGCATTTCGACAATATCACCATCGACCTGATCTATGGCACTCCCCTTCTCACAGATGAACGATGGAAGCAGAACGTGGACCTCGCGATCTCATTGGGAATACCGCACCTTTCATGTTACGCACTAACTGTAGAACCAAACACGCCATTGCAGAAGATGATCAGGCTGGGAAGGAAGGATGATGTGAATCCCGACAGTCAGTCATCACAGTTCATCCTGCTGATGGACTGGATGGAAAAGGCAGGATACGAACACTACGAAATCTCCAACTTTGCGAAGGCGGGATATCGAAGCCGGCATAATTCTTCTTACTGGCAAGGAAAGAAATATCTCGGACTCGGGCCATCCGCACATTCCTTCGATGGCATATCCCGCGAATGGAACGTGGCCAATAATCAGCAATATTTTCGTTCGATCATGGAGGGAAACATTCCTTCAGAGAAAGAAATTCTCACAGAAGTTCAGCGACAGAATGAATATGTGATGACCTCCCTCCGTACCAGCGAAGGGTTAGACATCACCAGGATTGATGAAGGTTTAAGAGAAGAATTAAGAAATGGTTTAGAGAAATACATTCAACGGGGATTAGTAACCGAAAGTGAAAATCATTTCCGTCTTACACGAGAAGGAAAGCTTTTGGCGGATGGGATTGCATCGGATCTTTTCCGACTGGTTTAGTAGGAAGGAAGGCAAGGTTTAAAGGTTTAAAAGTTTAAGAGTTTAAGGGTGGTAATGATTTAATTACACTTTCGCAACCCTTAAACTTTTAAACCATTAAACCATTAATCTCAAACTCTTACACCTTTAAACCATTTAAAAATCATCTTTTCCCGCAAGAAAATGTTTACGGAGACGAAAATTGTTCCGAGAGACCCACCAATTTTCCCTACCCACCAAATGTCCCTACCCACCAATTGTCCCTATGGGACATTTGCAAGAGTCTGATTTGAACGGAAAGATTGGCGAATTCATTTTTGAGTATTTGCAATGGGTAGATTTCAAAAGGGAGGCACATACAGCACGCAATTCAATAGTGTTTCTCAATAATGCACTAGACGCATCGTGAACATTGGTGAATTTTCGACATTTGAATTATTTCCAGGTGTCAAGACTCTATTTTCTCGCAAACAAGAAATGTTTCACATAATAATCATCCGGTCGCATCGCGACCATTGGTGGGTAGCAAAAACGCGCCCCCCCGGAGGGTTCCACCGTCCCATAGGGACGGTTGGTGCGAATCCATAACCC
>CBINHQ010000292.1:0-3804 GCA_966250475.1 uncultured Chitinophagaceae bacterium | reverse complement strand
TAAAGATTCGATCATGTAGGTCTTGAGAGACTGAATGTAATTCTTATCCTCTTCGTGTCGCTGCATAGCAATTTCGAGCGCCTTGGCGAAACCGATGATGCCGTACACGTTTTCAGTACCCGCACGCATGTTGCGTTCCTGCCCACCGCCGAATATGAAGGGATTGATCTTGATGTTGTCGTTAATATAGAGCATGCCCACACCTTTCGGACCGTGAAACTTATGGCCGGCGGCAGAGATGAAATGCACGGGAGTATTTCTCAAGTCGAGTGGATAATGGCCCACGGTCTGCACGCAATCGGAATGAAAGATGGCGTTATGCTTCTTGCAAATTTCGCCAACAGTATGAATATCGAGCAGGTTACCGATCTCGTTGTTTGCGTGCATGAGCGTTACAAGACAGCGGCGCTCTTCCTTGGAGAGTTGTTCCTCGAGGTCTTTCAAATCAACATGACCATTGGGAAGGAGTTTCACATAGCTGACGGTGATGTCTTCGTTGCAGCCGTAGTGCTCCACGGTATGAAGCACGGCGTGGTGTTCGATCTTCGAAGAAATGATGTGTCGGCAACCCAGGTCTCGAATGGAGGAGAGTATGGCTGTGTTGTTGCTTTCCGTGCCTCCGCTGGTGAAGAAGATCTCGCCGGGGTTCGCGTTCAGAAGCTTCGCGACTGTTTTCCTCGCGTTTTCAATGGCCAGCCTGCATTCTCTCCCGTAAGAGTAGATGGATGAGGGATTTCCGAAGTTGGATGTCATGAAGGGGAGCATGGCATCGAGCACCTCTTTGGCGAGAGGCGTCGTGGCTGCATTGTCGAAATAGATACGTTCCATCAGGCTTTTCAATTGTGGCGCAAAGATAATTCTTACGGTTTATGATAGGGATACACTATATGAATTAGCCAATTAACCGGATGTGTTGAATAAATCACCGGATTATCAGCCAATGGCTAAACATCATTCTGCAATTCGCAGGTATGGTTTAAAAATGTAAATTTAGGCAAAGGAAATTTTTACGATATCATCCTGCCCAAAATCAAGAATCAACAAATTTATTATGATATGAAGGAAGAACCGGCTTCCGGCTGCCCGAATGAGGGTAGACGCAGATTTCTGAAACAATCAGGCGCCATCGCAGCGATATCCCTCGCACCGCCCTCGATCACTTTTGCGGCGGAGAAGGATGAACGCATTGCGGAGCTGTTTGAAAGGATTCCCTTGCAGATTGAAGTGAATGGAGAGCCGCACAGCATGAACGTGGAACCGAGAGTCACGTTGCTCGATTTCCTGCGCGAGCAACTGCATCTATTCGGCACGAAGAAGGGATGTGATCACGGGCAGTGCGGGGCTTGCACGGTACACGTGAATGGGAGGCGCATTAACTCTTGTCTCAGCCTTGCAGTAATGAATCATGGAAAGAAGGTCACAACCATTGAAGGGCTTTCTAATGGTGAAGAACTACATCCAATGCAGGATGCATTCATACGTCATGATGGGTTTCAATGCGGCTATTGCACGCCGGGACAGATCATGTCTGCCATTGGATGCATTAAGGAAGGTCATGCTAACACACCGGAAGAGATCAGGGAGTACATGAGTGGAAATCTTTGCCGTTGCGGCGCGTATCCCAACATCGTCGATGCGATTGCTGAAGTAAAGAATGGAGGGCAGGCGCTATGAACAATTTCGAATTCACACGTACGACTTCTGTCAAGGCTGCGCTCGATGCGAAGGCGAGGGATGCATCTTCTACATTCATCGCAGGAGGGACGAACCTGGTCGACTTGATGAAACGGGGAGTGACTTCTCCGGGCAGACTCATCGACATAAATTCATTGCCATTGAATTTTATTGAGGAGTCAACCTCATCTTCATCCCCGGGTGTACGCATTGGTGCGCTTGCGATCAACAGTGAATTATCAGAGCACAAACTGATCAGGGAACGCTATCCTCTCCTTTCGCATGCATTGAAGGCTGGCGCATCACCGCAATTGAGGAATATGGCTACGGTGGGAGGAAACATTATGCAGCGCACGCGTTGCACTTATTTCTACGATACTGCAATGCCATGTAACAAGCGAAATCCAGGGAGCGGATGTTCGGCGTTGAAGGGCTATAATCGAATGCATGCGATTCTTGGCGCAAATGATAAATGCATCGCGGTTCATCCGAGTGATATGTGCGTTGCACTTGCTGCGCTCGATGCAACTATCCACCTGGTAGGGCAAAGTGGTGAGCGCCACATTCCCTTCACTGACTTTCATCGTTTGCCGGGTGATGATCCTTCGAGGGACAATAATCTCGGAAAGGGAGAATTGATAGAAGCGGTATTCATTCCTGAGAATCCTTTTCATAAAAACTTCAGTTACCTGAAGATTCGTGATCGTGCTTCATATGCGTTTGCACTCATCTCCGTTGCAGCAGCACTCGAGATGAGTGGCAAAAAGATTGTGCAGGCAAGAATCGCTTTAGGCGGAGTGGCGCACAAACCATGGCGAATGAAGGAAGTTGAAAAATTCCTTGAGGGAAAGTCCTTCACTGCGGAAACCATTCGCAATGCAGCAGCGCTTTCCACAAAAGGAGCGAAGGGATATGGACAAAATAATTTCAAACTGAAGCTAATGCCGACTTCAATCATGCAGGCGCTGGTGGCTGCGGGTGAAAGAACTCAAACAAACTAACGAAGATGGACATCAATACATATGCTGCAATACAACCACAGGATCGCGTGGATGGAAAAGATAAGGTGACTGGAAGCGCTCGTTACGCGGCGGATCATGACCTGCCGGGAATGACATACGCCGTGATAGTAGGAAGTGTGATTGCGAAAGGAAGAGTTACCGACATTCAGACACGCGAGGCTGCTGCGGCGCCGGGCGTGCTTGCAGTCATAACTCATCAGAATGTTGAGAAGCCTCCAGCTTTTACAGCAGTAGAAGGTAAGAATGCGAACTCTTCCTGGGAAGGTTTACGTGTATTTAATGATGAGCGGATTTTTTTCAACGGTCAGCCAATAGCAATCGTTGTGGCTGACACATTGGAACGTGCCAAGTATGCGGCAACATTGGTGAAAGCGAAATATGAGCGGGAAAATCATCATACCGATTTCATGAAAGAGATTGAAAACGCGGCGGCGCCGAAATCTTCATGGAGTCCGGCGGAATACAGTCGCGGAGAGAAGGATGCCTACAAGAAATCGGCGGTGTGGGTGGAGAGCGAATACATCGTCCCGATTGAAACGCATAATCCGATGGAGATGCATGCGGTAACAGTTCATTGGGAATCGGATGACCGGCTTACAGTATACACGAAGACGCAGGGACCGAAGGATACGCAAGCCGATCTCGTGAAGTTGTATGGATTGAAGGAAGAGAATGTGAAAGTGATTGCTGAATTTGTCGGTGGAGGATTTGGCTCCGCGCTCCGCACGTGGCCGCATGAGGTGGCGGCAATCATCGCTGCGAAGAAATTGAAAAAGCCAGTGAAACTCATGCTAACGAGAATGCAGATGTTTACACTGGTGGGACATCGTCCATTTGCATGGCAAAGAATCGGCATTGGTGCGAATCGGGAAGGTATCCTTCACGGCATTACGCATGATGCGATTGGACAGACTTCTTCGTATGAAGATTTCACAGAGGGAATCGTTAACGTTTCGAAGTTTCTGTATGCCTGCCCGAATGTGAACACGAGTTACAAACTCCTGAAGTTGGATGTGGGTACTCCTATATGGATGCGCGGGCCTGGGGAAGCTACCGGCTCTTTCGCTCTTGAATCCGCTTTGGATGAACTCGCGTTCAAACTAGGTGT
>CBINHQ010000291.1:0-3805 GCA_966250475.1 uncultured Chitinophagaceae bacterium | reverse complement strand
CATTTCATCATCATGTATATTTTGTGTTCCGGACCATTGGACGCGGATTTTGTATGATTGCTTATGATTTTTTATGATTTGTGTCTGAAAGGGCAAACCTTAAACTTTTAAACTTTTAAACCAAACCTCCTACACCAAACCCTCCCTTAAACTTTTAAACTTTTAATCCAAACCTCAAACCTCCTACACCAAACCCTCCCTTAAACTTTTAAACCAAACCTCAAACCTCCAACCCCAAACCCTCCTTTAAACTCTTAAACCTTTAAACCATTTAAACCCTATTTTTGCTTCCTTACAAACAAAACCCACTATGAGCTTTAGAAAAGTCAATAATCTTACCGGATGGGCCGTGTTCCTTGTAGCCTTAGCCACCTATATGCTGACACGTGAGGCAAGAGGCAGTTTCTGGGATACCGGTGAATTTATTGCCACCGCCGACAAACTGGGGCTTCCCCACCCTCCCGGTGCGCCGATGTTTACACTTCTTGGAAGGTTTTTTATCATACTTTTTGGTGATGAAGACCTCCGCGTAGCCAGCGCCGTTAACTTCATGAGTGCACTCGCCAGCGCGGCAACAATACTTTTCCTCTTCTGGACAATTACGCATTTCGCTCGTAAAATGTTTGTGAGCGCCGGTGAACAACTCACCAGCCAGCAAATGTTCACCACCATGGCCGCCGGTGTAGTTGGCGCCCTTGCATATACATTCAGCGATTCATTCTGGTACAGCGCAGTGGAAGGCGAAGTTTACGCCCTCTCATCTTTCTTCACCGCCCTCGTGTTTTGGGCCATGCTGAAATGGGAGCACGCCGACGAACAGGCTGGCACAGATCCCGCTGCAAGAATGCGCTCCGACAGATGGATCGTATTCCTGTTCTTCATGATGGGTCTCTCCATTGGAGTACACCTTCTCAACCTGCTTACCATCCCTGCCATCGTGATGATCTATTACTACCGCAGGTACGAAGCGACCACTAAAGGCGCCGTCATCGCATTCATCATCGGTTGTGTGATCACGGGTGTAGTGCAGGTAGGCGTGATACAATATTCGATGAAGGCAGCAGGACTATTCGACGTATTCTTCGTGAACAAAGTCGGAATGCCATTCTTCTCCGGTTTCGCAATCTACTTCCTCTTACTCGCCAGCCTGCTGGTATGGGCATTTGGATTCAAAGAGAAGAACATGACGAAGGGAAAACTGATGACCTGGTTCATCCTCTTCCTGGTACTTTCATTCCTTCCTTTCATCGTTACAATGGGATCAGGAGGCATGAAGTTCCTGAAACTTCTCCTCGTGGGTGGTGTGGCCTTGCTGGTTGGTTATCTCCTTAAGCCCGGCGGACTACGCATACTCAAACTTTCGCTGTGGTGCTATGCCTTCATGATGCTTGGGTACTTTATGTACTTCACGGCCATGATTCGTTCCACTGCGAATCCTACTATCGACATGAACAATGTCGACAACCCTATCAGTCTCGTGAACTACCTCAGCCGTGAACAATACGGTAGCGCCCCGCTCGTCTATGGTCCGCACTTCGCTGCACAACCCGACGGAATCAAAGAGGGCGAGATGCGCTACGTGAAAGGAAAGGACAAATACCTCGAGATCGGCAAGCAACGCGAGTACACTTATCCCAGCAGCGATAAGCAACTCTTCCCGAGAGTATGGGATCCGAGCAACGAACAAAACCACGCCTACTTCTATGGAACCTGGCTCAACATTCCACAGGATCCACAGACAGGAAGATATGAAGCACCTACCTACGCCGACAACCTCAACTGGTTCTTTACCTACCAAATGGGATTGATGTATTGGCGATACTTCATGTGGAATTTCGCAGGACGACAAAACGATGTACAGGGAATGGGTAACGTGCGAGATGGAAACTGGATCAGCGGCATTCCGATGATTGACAACAATCGTCTCGGCGATCAAAGCCAATTGCCCGATAGCCTTAAGAAAAGCAAGGCGAACAACAAACTCTACATGCTTCCATTCATACTCGGTATACTAGGATGCGTGTATCAATTCCTGAAGAATCGAAAGGACTGGATCGTGAGTTTCTTACTATTCTTCTTCACCGGTATTGCAGTCGTTCTGTATCTCAACCAGCCGGGTAACCAGCCAAGGGAACGTGACTATGCCTACGTGGGTTCATTCTATGCCTTCGCGATTTGGATCGGACTTGCCGTAGTTGCATTCGTGCGCGCCGCAAGAGAGAAAGAGGATAAACTTGGATTCTCGAACCTGCTGATCTATGGTTCCTCACTCACATTTGTGATCACCATCATGAGTTCGCTGAAGGGAACCTTCGGCAGCATCTTCATGACCGGATTGATGGTAACCGCAATGTTCGCAATCATCACCATTGCAATAACATACCTGCTAAGAGCAATTTCCTCAGCAGGGCAGAATATCAAAATGCTAAACATCGGCGCGCTCGCATTCTGCCTCATCACGCCAATTCTGATGGCACAACAGGAATGGGATGACCATGACCGCAGCCGCAAGACACTCGCGCCCGACCTCGCAAGGAATTATCTCGAAAGTTGCGCGCCTAACGCGATCCTCTTCAGCTTCGGCGACAACGATACCTACCCTCTCTGGTACGCTCAGGAAGTGGAAGGCATTCGTCCCGATGTGAGACTCGTGAATTACAGTTTGCTTGGCATCGACTGGTACATTAATCAACTTCGTTACGGAGTGAACAAAGCTGATTCACTCGACGTGATCTGGAGTCCCGAACAACTGATCGGCGGCAAACGTGACTTCGTTGTGTACAGCCCCAAGCCAAACATTCCCAATACCAGGTACTACGACCTGTACGACATGATGAAGAATTACGTGGGCAGCGACGATCCTTCGAGAATGGATATGACAAGAGGCGAACCGCTGAACGCCTTCCCCGTAACCAAAGTATTTGTTCCAGTGAACAGGGAACTCGCGATCAAGAACGGCATCGTGAAAGAAGGCGATACGATTCTTCCAAGAATAGAATTTGAACTTCCACAGAAATCATTGTTGAAGAATGAACTCGCATTGCTGAACATCATTGCTGCAAATGCATGGGACCGCCCGATCTACTTCACTTCACCATTCGGTGAACTCGGCTTCTCGCATTTCCTCCGCAACAGTAACTCAATCACCACGCGACAACTGGGTGATGGAACGCACACTCAGCGAGATCGAACGTGCCTATCGCACAAACCTCGGCGGACCACCACTGTTCGACAACAACACTGAGGCGATGGTGAAGAACCTCGCTGGCTTCAAGTTCGGCGGTACAGAAGATCCCGGCGTTTACCTCGATGAGGAAAACCGCCGTCACATCCTCAACATCCGCGCAGTGTTCGCTGAAGCTGCAGGTAATCTCGCCGATGAAGGCAAGAAGGAAGAAGCATTGAAACTGCTCGACCAGATCGAGAAAGGCATTAGCCCCGCAAATCTTCCTTACGGAATGACGAGCAGGTTTAATAATCACAACCAGACAGGATTATTATACCTCGAAGCCGCATACAAGAGTGGGAATAAAGAACTCGCCGAAAAGGTAAGGCTGGCCGTCCGCAAGGACCTCGAAGACCAGCGGAAATATTATGAGTACCTTAGGAACAAGCGGCCTGAATTTTACGGAGGCTCCCTCGAAGGAACAGAAGTGCTGCTCAACGAGGTGATGATTCAGATTCTCGAATCGATCGAAAGGCATTACGCACCTGAAACGCAACCCAAGACGACGGAGGGACCCGGCACTATTATTAATACGGACACGACGGGGCAGTAAGGTTTAGGTTTAAAGGTTTAAGGGTT
>CBINHQ010000290.1:0-3808 GCA_966250475.1 uncultured Chitinophagaceae bacterium | reverse complement strand
GGCCCACCGTCGTAAAGTAAAACAATCTTGTCGATGGGTTTGTAGGATGCTGGCACCACCAACACGGGGCTCTGTACATCCGCTAACAAATCACGCACAAACCTGGTGGGCGATGCTTCCTTTCTCTTAGAGAAACTCTCGTATTCGTTGATGATGACGAGGTCGGCAAACATGCTTTCATGCTTCAACTCCTGAATGGCAATCCCTGTGTCGCGATGAATGGAATAAGGAATTCCTGCCTGTCCGCAAACCCTTTGAAATTTCCTGACGGCGTTGTCCCTCTTCTTCTTGTCGCGTGCATCGAAGCGCTTTATTGCAAGCTGAGGCTTCTCGGAAGTGGTGATCACCGAATACACGCTGTAGCTATGGTAGATGCGTTCATCCAGGAATACTCCTACGAGGTGGGCATTGGTTGCCTTTGAAACTTGTATTGCATAATCGAGCGTACTTCCCGACATTTTGTATCCATCAAAAACGGCCAGTATCTTTTTCATCATTCTGAAATTTATTCTTCAACTTTTTCCATTGGCAAAACCATGACGGGCATTTGAGCTTCGAGTGCAATCCTTCTCGAAGCGCTCTTTCCTCTCAGGCGCTCCCAGAAATTCTTCGGGTAGGAGATCATAACGAGCATGTCGATCTCGTTTTCTTCGCCGTACTCACCCAATGCATCTCCCAGCGATTCGCCGTCGAGCAGCTTTGCCTTGACGGACAATCCCGGGAATGATTCCTTGAGAAATTCGAGGTATGATTCGAGGTGCTTGCTGTTTTCGAGATAGGTCTCTGCATCGGCCTTTTCTTTCTTCAGGAAAATGGAAATGTGAATGGTGGCTGAGAAAAGTTTCGCGAGCTCTGCTACGGGCCTCAACAGTTCCTTGTCCTCCTCGAATTTATTTGTGGCGAGAAGGATTGCGTCGGGTTTTTCGATCATGTACGCGTATGGCACTACGAGTACCGGTATTTCCGAATATCGCACAACTCTGGTAGAAACACTGCCGAGGTAGGAATCACCTGTTGCGGTTTGTCCGCGTGTGCCGATCACGAGGAGATCGTATCCGTTTACCGCGGCGTATTGAGTGATGGTCAATCCAATGGGATCGCCTTCGATGAGTTTTGTTTCTGCGATGATGTCGGGGTAGTTTTTCTTCATCACCGACAGGAGTACATCGAGTTCACGGAGTGGTTCGCCAGTGGGAGTGCCGGGGAAGACGACGAGTAGCGCAGTGACTTCGGCCTTTGATCGTTTGGCGATTTCGCAGGCATACATCACGGCCTTCATGGCGTTGGATGAGAGGTCGGTTGATACGAGGATTTTCTTCATCGTTATCGGTTTAGATAAAGGTAGGGATACAAATGGGAGGGAAAGATGATCTTTCTCAAAAGGTGGGGTGATTTAAGCCACGGTTGTAGGTTTTGGCCACGGAATATGAGATATAGCAATGGATTTCATGTTTAAGCCACGGACTACAATAAACTGTCTTACATAATAAGATTCTAAACAATTAACCAATTAACTAATTAGCTAATTAGCTAATTCGCCAGGCTGCGGCACGATTTTTTCTGTTAACCGCGTAAATTTTAGTTATGAAAGCTACACTCAAAATCCTGCTACCCATTCTGGCTGTATCATTAATCGCTTTTAGTTGTTCGAAGGACGATAACCAGGGCCAGACTCAACTCAAGATCAGGCTTACCGACAATCCTTTCGATGCAACCGAAGTGAATGTGGAAATATTGAAAGTGCGTGTAAACCTCAGCGATGATTCTTCCGGTTGGCGCGACCTCGACACTTACGCCGGCATTTACAACCTTCTCGAATTACAAGGTGGAGTCGATACACTCCTTGCACAGGGAACAGTTCCTACAGGCACTCTCAAAGAAATTCGTTTCGTACTTGGTGATGAAAACAGCATCATGATCGAGAATGTGCTGTATCCGCTCACAATTCCAAGCGGTGGCGAATCGGGATTGAAGATTAAGTTGAATCGTCAGCTTAATGCAAGCATCGATTCATTGCAGATAGATTTTGATGCGGAGATGTCGATCCTGCAAACAGGAACGGGAGAGTACAAATTGAAGCCAGTTCTAAAAATTAATTAGCTAATTAGCTAATTAGTTAATTAGTTAATTAAAAAGACCCTGACAATGTCAGGGTCTTTCTTTTAAAGACAGGCGCCTGTCTCGTCAATTACTTAACGTTCTTGCTTACAACTTTTGCAAGATCGAACATTGATATCTGCGACTTGCCACCGAAGAGAGTCTTCAGTTTTGCGTCGGCATTGATCATCCTCTTGTTCTTTTGATCCTGGAGCTTGTTCTTCTTGATGTAGTCCCAGATCTTCTTGATGATCTCGGTCCTTGGCAGTCCCTTGTTGCCGATTACATCGGCGAGGGCCGGGCTGGGAGTGAGAGGAGCCATAAAGGCGGCATTTGGCTTACGTGCAGATTTCTTCTTCGCTGCTTTTTTCTTAGGAGCCTTCTTTGCTGCTTTCTTTTTTGGTGCCTTCTTAGCTACCTTCTTTGCTGCTTTCTTAGCAGGTTTCTTGGCAGCTTTCTTCGCCGCCTTCTTAACTTTCTTTGCCATTTGTTTTTGAATTTAAGAGTTAGAAAGTGAAAAATAACTAAGGCTAAAGTAAGATACTTCCTCTAATAAAAACAAGTCGATTTTCATAGGAGGGCCGTATGTGGGTAAATTGAGGGGGTTGGGGGAAAAGTCAGGGTGATGGCAGTAGCCGTTGACAGTATACCGTGGACCGTTGACCGTGGACCGTGGACCGTTGACCGTTGGCCGTTGACCGTGGACCGTTGACCCTTTACAGTATAACGTTAACAGTCAAAGGCACAGAGTCATAGGTACACGGTCAACGGTACACGGTCAACGGTTAACGAAATTCGGTCAACGGTTACCGAAATTCGGTCAACGGTCAACGAATTATCCAACAATCTCCCTCCTCCTTAATCTCATACACCTCAATCCCCTCCTTCCCCGGCCCCGCCTTAATTTCTCCTGTGCGGGTGTCGAATTGAGAGCCGTGCCAGGGACATTGCACCGTTCCGCAAATCATGGATCCTCCTGCGAGGGAGGCGCCGCGGTGACTGCAATGATCGCTGAATGCCACCACTGATCCGTTCGTTCTAGCAATCACAATTCTCCTCGGGCCGGCATGCACCAGCATCATCTGGTTCTCTTCGAGTTTATCATTTCTTCTGACCGATATTCTTCCCTCCGAGATTTCCGCTCTTACCTCCTTCCACTTTCCGGCATTGGCATATCTTGGATTCACTCCAATCTGATTGCGGTACACCAGCGTACCGCCCATCCATCCTGCCCATACGAGGAGGATTATCGCGACGGATTCCATCAGAATGATCACTGCATCGCTCGGAAAATCGGTATTTCTCCTATAGAAAAGAGTAGCTGCAAATAGCAGCAACACCGTCACATTGATGATTCCATGCTTCGCCGCACGCTTCTTTCCCGAACTCTTCGGAGGTACGGTGAAGAAGAAATCGATTATTCCCGGCACCGCCGCCAACAGCGCACCGATTATTCCCGCGATGATCAGGTATTCGACCGTTCGCCCTAATTCATCAAGTCCAAAAATTCTTAGCAGATCGAAGATGAACGCGCCACTAAAAAACGCAATGGGAAAGGCTACCAGGATGGGATGAATGGGATGGCCGCCGATGTTTGCTTTGCTTTTCATTGCTGAGGTTTGGATAAGATGAACAATATTAGTACCAAGAGATGAGAGATGAGGAGCCTGGCCCGATGATAATCGGGGATGAGGGATGAGAGATGAGGGAT
>CBINHQ010000289.1:0-3812 GCA_966250475.1 uncultured Chitinophagaceae bacterium | reverse complement strand
AGGGACGTCATATTGGTAGAAAAATCCATCATAATGCAACAAATGCAGGGATAGGGAAAGGCCCCTGGTCAAGCCCGCGGTGACAACACGAGGTTTAGTTCATTTTAAAAAAAATTACAGCAGTAAAAATATCTCGCAAATACTTACGCACCCTCCGCGTCCTTCGCGCAATCCTCTGCGACCATTGCGGTTAAATAAAATCTAAACTAAAGAAGCCGGGATAGAGAAAGGCCCCTGGTCAAGCCCGGGGTGACGGTAAAAAGTAAAGTCTTGTTATGAAGCCTTAAAGCAGCAAGAAAGATGGCAATTTGGAAGCCCCAAATTTTATCCAATCACCCTCCCCTTCACAAAATCACTCACCAAATAACTCGCAAGCTTTCCACTTGTACAATCCGTTCTCCCATCGGCCAGGCGGGTTGCTCCTTCGCAAATGTGGAAGTAGGCTGCCTTTGCATCCGCCGCCGCAAAAGAAACATATTGCCTCGCCTGCACGGCTGATATTCCCACCGGAGTCATCGCACTGCTGAGCGTATTCTGTACGCTGTCAAGATCGATGTCGATACCCGTCAACGAATCCTCTGTGAATCCCGTCGCGTGCGCCACAGCCTGGATGAAGCACTTCTTTTCATTGATGAAGATATCCTCAAACGTGATGCAATCGATGAAGGGATTATTCACCATATCAACCCAGATATTCTGCGGAAGGTAGTTCTCATGAATTCCGATGATGCAATATTTCTGCAGGTATCCATCCTCTTCTGCATATCGGAAAGAATTCCCACTATGCCTTCCTTCCATCGGCCGGTAATCGGAATGTGCATCGAGGTTGATGCAATTGATTTGAGCCAGTGGTATCACTCCCGCCTTGTGCCAGCCTTTAGCCGAACCTTTAATTAGTGGATAGGAATTGTTATGTCCTCCTCCCACCGCAATAGGAATCTTCCCCGCACTCGTGATCATCTTTGCAACCTGCTCAACTTCCTCATCGATGGCCACCACAGCGTGACGGTAAGCCTCTATGCGTTCATCATCATTTCGGGCAGTGGTGTCGATCAGGTATTGTATGTCGCCGAAATCAAAATGACCAAGAAGGAGTATCTCACTTCCATCCAGAAAATCGTTGCTTTGAATGTTGAGGAAACTTTGCAGAAAAGGAATCCACAGTGTGTCCGTGCCACCTATGCCCAGGTTGCCTTTCGCGCCGAGGTCTTCAGGAATTCCGAACAGAATGTATTGCGCTTCGGTCGATTGTAATGAACCTTCGAGGTCTCTCGCATCTTTCACAACCTGGAGGCGTTCACCCATTCTCGTTTCGAATCTGCGAAGCTTGGTGAGTGAGAGCACATCCTGCTTATCGTAAACCTTGAGGTGCGGCAGTGAGCGGATTGCCGGGGTTGATTCCCGCGATATGCTATTCTGCGATCTTTCCATTTACAATTTTTAGAATATCCTGCTCTAAAGCTATCGCTTTGTTCTCTATTTCCCTGCCGCGCTCGATGATATTTTTCGTAAAATTCTTGTCATCATAGCCCGCCGCATTGATCTTCACGTTGAGGAATGCTCCCATCACCGCGCTCCTTGCACAAAGCGCGCCCACGCCGGCGTCGGAAACGGAATTGGGGTTGCCAATCTCCGCCATCGCCTTTATCACCTCCATGCTTTCGAGCGACGCTTCCATCACCTGGAACGGAATCTCTATCGCAAATTTTGTTGCATCCTGTATGGCCTTCGCTCTTGCGGCCTTCTCAACATCCGTCGACTTCGGCATGCCGAAAGCGGTCATGATCTGGTTGAATGCGTACGTGTCCTGGTCGACGAGTCGCAGCAAGGTGCTCTTGTGGCGTTCTCCCTTTTCCGCCCAGTCACTAAATTCCTCCCAGCGATCATCCCAACCCTTCTTGTGCGAAGAGAGATTCGCTACCATGGTAGCAAGCGCTGCACCAAGAGCGCCGATGTAGGCGGAGATCGATCCTCCTCCCGGGGCAGGACTCTCACTTGCAGTTTCGTCCGCAAATTCGGTGAGGTTCATTCCTACAAGCTTGTTGGCGCCTGGGTCATTCAACAGGTATTCAATCACGCGCTCCTCGGGTTTAAATGGACTCAATTCTTCCAGTCCCATCGTCCGGATGGCGATGCGTACCAGTTCCTTCTCCGGCAAGCCTGTGGATCTGTTCTGCCGACGAAGGAAATGCCTTCCGGCATCTGTCAACGCCTTCAGCGGAACGAGTCCCACGAGTTCACTCCCAGTGACACGTATGCCGCGAGCCTCGGCTCTTTTGCAGACTTCTTCAAACGCGATATGCAATGGAGTTACTGATAGATTTGTAAGATTCATTGATATCTGCGCGATGCCGTATTCCTCGATGTACCACCCGATAGCCTTCACCGACTTTAGCGTACCGGGAATGGTGACGGGCTTACCATGCTCATCCATCACCACTTTGTTGCCTTCGCGCTTCACGCGGCCTGCCTCGCGTACATCGAACGCAATCGCGTTCGCCCTCCTCGTACTTGTAGTGTTGAGGTTCACATTATAGGCGATAAGGAAGTCCCTCGCACCAATCACCGTTCCACCACGTTTCGCATCAAATTCTGCCGGACCAAAATCCGGCCTCCATTCGGGTTCCTTTATTTTTCTGAAAAATCCTTCGTATTCACCCGCGCGAATCACGGAGAGATTGCTTCGTTCTTTCTTTGGTTGTGCAGACTCGTAGAGATAGACGGGAATTGCGAGCTCCTCACCCACTCTCTTCGCAAGCGCAGTGGCATACGCTGCGGTTTCTTCCATGGTGACGTTAGCCACAGGTATCAGCGGGCACACATCCGTAGCTCCCATTCTCGGGTGTTCACCCTGGTGCTTCGACATGTCTATTAGTTCTCCTGCTTTCTTTATCGCGCGAAAAGCTGCCTCGATCACAGCTTCGGGATTGCCAACAAATGTGACAACAGTTCTGTTAGTCGCCTTACCGGGATCGGTGTTGAGAAGTCTCACTCCGTCCACTAGTTCTATTTCATCTGTAATCTGTTTAATGATTGAAAGGTCTCTTCCTTCGCTGAAGTTGGGTACGCATTCGATGATCTTCTGCATTATCTCTTTATTTAGTCAGTTAATGATGGTATTACTTTTTGAAATGAGGGTGAGTGATTACGCCATGATTTACTTCAATGCAAATTCGATGAATGTACTTCTCCATTTATCAAAACTTCACTCACGGGGTTTGTCCCGAATGAATACGGAATATACTCGAGAGAAGGGATCTCCTTCGTGATGATGAGATTCGCCCTCTTACCCTTCGCGATGGAGCCAACCTCTTTGTCAACCTCCATTGCAAACGCACCGTTGATCGTTGCCGCGTTAATTGCTTCGGAAGGAAGCATCTTCATTTGAATACAACTCAACGCAACTACGAAGTTCATATTTCCCGATGGCGATGAACCAGGGTTGAAGTCAGATGCAAGCGCGATTGCACAGCCACTGTCGATCAATTTTCTCGCCGGTTGCAAATCCATTCGAAGGAAGAATGCCGCGGTTGGTAACAATGTCCCGATAGTGGAAGATTCCGCAAGCACCTTCGTATCCTCATCCGTCATCGTCTCCAGGTGATCGAGTGAGATCGCTCCTTGCTTCACTCCCATCTCCACTCCACCAATCGAATTGAGCTGGTTCACGTGTAACTTTGGTTTCAACCCAACACGCTTTCCCGCTTCCACTATTCTTTCCGTCTCTTCAACGGAAAAGAAGCCTTCCTCACAAAATGCGTCGATATAATCGGCTAGTCCTTCGGCTGCGATCACGGGCAACATCTCATCGA
>CBINHQ010000288.1:0-3813 GCA_966250475.1 uncultured Chitinophagaceae bacterium | reverse complement strand
TGAGCATGCAATCCGGGGACTGGGTCCTGTGTTCGTTACGATATCGAGTTTCTCAACATTAAAAGGAATGTTGGAAAAGATATTGCTGATGAGGGAAACTGCGGCGGAAGGAAATCTTCATTTATTCGAGATGGGTGAAGGCGGAAACGGAGCATCTGTGATAGTTGAGGACAATCCTACACTTCCAAGGGCGAGGCAAGGATATGGTGCGGTGCATCATGCGGCGTTTCGCGTGGCGGATCGCGCGGAGCTTGACCAGTGGATTGAAAGGCTTAACGAAATAGGTCTTCCTAACTCGGGATATGTAAATCGTTATTTCTTCGAATCGCTCTATGCGAGGGTGGCGCCGCAGATATTGTTTGAATTTGCAACCGATGGTCCGGGCTTCATGGGCGATGAACCATACGAGACCCTGGGCGAGAAGCTTTCTCTCCCACCCTTCCTCGAACCAAAGCGTGCGGAGATTGAAAAACTCGTGCGACCGATCGATACGGTGAGGAGTGAGAGGGAGATGGTGAGGGAGTGAGGTATTAAAGGAATTAATGAATTCTCAGCTAATCAATCAGAATTATTTCAACTGAGGAAGTTCTCAATGAAAAGCCTGCCAAATTTGGCAGGCGTAACTCTTACTTAATAAACACAATAGTATTACAACGGAAGACGAAATTCGCCTTCTGTAAAGTCCAAATATTCGTCATAGTATTCCGGAATGGATAAATCCTGTTTGTAGAATGCTCCTTCGAATGTGCCGGTGATCTCTGTATCTGTGATGGATGTAATCACAATTTTCAGTGGGCGGGCTGTAGGTACGTGAATGCCCCCTGCTCCATAAACGATAGTGGTGCTATTAGGATTGTGAACACCACTCACTGCATAGATGACGCCTCCGCCATCTTCTATATAAGTTCCCGGTGCGAGAGAACCGCCGTTCGAGAAATTAATTCCAAGTACCATTCCGGTGAGGTCACCAGCATTAGATGAGTTGTTGGCTGAAAGGCTAAGCGAGGTGTGGTCGGCGATTATTTCAAAGATGGTGGCCATGGCATAATTGGTATAAGAAAAATCAGCCCCATTTTTTTTACCCTTGATATAATAGTTGTCAGAGCTATCAGAGGTGCCGGATTTACTGCAGCCTGCAAAAAGAACAATTGCGGAAAGGAGGAGACATAATGTGCGGGGCAAAAATTTTTTCATGGTAGTTAGTTTGGTGAGTGACGAATGTAGAGAATAATTTTTAGTGGGTAAATGAATTCGAGTGATGTTTGTCTGTTACTGCTGGTAATTTTCTCTATGAAAGAATTATACTTTCTAATGAAAATTACAATGAGACTAAAAAGGTTAATTAATTGAGATATTGATGCTTATGGAACCTCTACATTTTTTGTAATCCTTTTAAACTTAGGTGGATACTTCTTTTTACGGTTTTCCGGATTCAGCGAGAAAGGGCGAGAATGTGAATGGTTGAAGCGGAAAGGAATGGGCAGAGGGAATATTGGATTCTGATAAAATTTATGTTGAAGGAATTAAGGAATTCTCTTCTAACTCATCTGAATTAAAGAAAAATGAATTTTTATGGTTCGGATGAACATCTCTTCGAGTAATCGAATAATTTATTTGTGATTTTTGGCTTCAGGAAAACTTTACAATTTTTGTAAACTTTTGTACCTTTAAAGATGAAAATAGTTGAGGTTCGAACCGGGAAAAAATGGCCAGTGATTGTACGCAAGGTGGAGAACAAGGATTTCAGATTGTTAACCGTGAAAAGATTCTCCTTTTCATGGAGAAGATTGAGAAACCAGGTCAAGATATATAAACTCGAACGCAGAGACCATGAAGGGATACTGGGTGTGTTGGGACTAGTCGATTGGCCAGAAGAAAAAAGGATTGAAATAAAGCTGCTGGCAAGTTCTATTGAGAATATTTGAAAGAGGAAGCGGTACAATGGCATAGCAGGATGTCTTATTGCGTTTGCCTGCAGGCTGGCAATCCGAAAATACGATACTGAGGCTTGCGTTTCTCTGGTACCAAAGACAGAATTGGTTCCGCACTACATGAAGAAGTATTATATGCAGAGTGCTGGTTGGCAATTGTATCTTGACGGAGCCAGGATGATCAGACTTTTAAAGGACTATTTATGAAAAACAATAAGAAGCATACGAAGAAGGATTTGGCTGAGGCCATGATTTTTCCTGTTACTCTGACAAAGGCTCAGGAAGAAGAAGCGAGTAAGCAATTGACTGCGGCGAGGAAGAAGGGCCAAAAGGCAATGTCGGAATCTGAAAAACTCATGTTGAGGCTTCTGCAGTTGAAATTTCAATTGGAGGATTATCTCCAGGACGATGAATTTAACCCTGAATACACCTTTGGGCATTTTCTCAGGAGATACGTGGATCTACTCAAGATAAGAAGGAGGGAATTTGCAAAGGAAATCAGCATTGATGAGTCTTTGCTTAGCCAGTTCATTAATGAGCATCGTGCTCCGCCGGAATACATTGCCATCAGGCTCGAGATTCATTCAAATAACTCCATCCCAGCTACTCACTGGTTCAAACTGGTGGAGAAACAGAAGGAATTTGAGCTCAAGACTGATAAAGAGATCAGAAGGAAGGAAAGGAAGCATGTGCGGAGGAGGCTGCCGGTATCGGTGTAGGAATATAATTCTTCAAAGTTCACCTGGCAAAGGACCCGCCCCTCTGGGGAGGCTTTAAAGGTCCGTCTTGCTCCATAAAAATCGCTTTCCCAAAAGAAAAACTTTTGTTTTGAAAATCTCAAATCCCTTATCTTTGCCGTCCTGAAAATCAGTTAAATCTGGTTTAAGGATCGGTAGTTCAGTTGGTTAGAATGCCGCCCTGTCACGGCGGAGGTCGCGGGTTCGAGTCCCGTCCGGTCCGCGGAGTAACTACTCAAACACATCAAAAGCCTGTAAAAAGTAGATTTTACGGGCTTTTTGCTTTTCATACCTACTCCAAATAGCACCAAAATACGCAAGTCTTGAGGTACGCATTCGGTGATTCTGTGAAATCCGGATTTTGAAGACCATCTGGATTACTACCTCAAGCAGTACCGTTATGATTGAAACGTGCGCCCTTCAATATCAAAGATAAAAAGCTTGTTGAGGAAGTAGGGCGTGTACGACCTGTCCCTCCAATTCAGGAAGTCTGAAAACACTATTTCCCGAATATGCCAAACAGACCATCTGCTCTAACAAGGAATGTTATATTTCTGGCAGTGTTTGGCAATGCCATAGCTACTTATCAACCTGAAGCATAGTTATACCACAATGAACTCACACCGATGGCTGAAAGCATTATCCAGCTTGTCGCCGATGCAAGCGATCTGCCAAGGTATAGCCGCAGTGAAATAACCATCATCCCGAAACCTGAATGTCCCGACAAGGAAAATTACATGATGGATGATGGCGAAAATGAACCTTATCTGGACAAGGATGAATTTGGTGAAGCAATGGGCAGCTACACAGGCTGCACACAAAGCCACTTATCCTTTTTTAAAATCGGTAATTTTAAGGAGGTAATTTCAATGCCTTCATAATTAAAATTAGTGACGATGGTAGATAAGTTGGGATGGTTTCCGCATTCAGCATTTACCTCGTGGGCCGCACCTTTTGAAGATAAATACCAGATGGTGGATATGCTCACGGTGGGTGATACCGCCTTTGCAAAAAATAAAACTAAAAAGCAACAGGGTCGCCATTGTATCTTTTGCAATAAGAGTTATCCTGAAGTCTCGTTTAAAAACGCTGCTCACCTGTTATCGCGGATGATAGGCAATACAGATTTGTTCTCCACATTTGAA
>CBINHQ010000287.1:0-3841 GCA_966250475.1 uncultured Chitinophagaceae bacterium | reverse complement strand
ACATTATCGCCGAGGTATACATTAGGATAAATCTTCGAGTTATTGCCCACCTTCACCTTTTCGCCGAGGTACGCAAAAGCGCCGATGAATACATTTTCACCATAGCTCGCCGACTTCGCGATGTAGCTAGGTTCCTGTATTCCCTTCAACTGCTGGCGCATGATCTCCTGGTATTTTGTAAGAAGGGTGGCGAAGGCAGTATATGCATCTTTAACACGTATCAGCGTTGCCTTTACAGGCTGCTTTAATTGATAGGCCTCATTTACGATAATTACTGATGCATTTGTCTGGTAGAGGTAGTCTTCGTATTTCGCGTTGGCAAAAAAGGTGAGTTCACCTGTGCGGGCTTCTTCAATCTTTCCAAAAGATGAAACAGAAATATCGGGTCCCTCAAGCCTTCCGCTCACAATACTGGCTATCTGGGATGCAGGAAAATTCATAGACGATTGTTTAGAAGCCTGCACCGGGATCCGTGTTTGGAGACGGCCTCAGACTCTGAGATAACAAAAATAATATTTTTTGACCGGGCTGGAAAGGTGTTTATGGATGAGGGCATTGTCCACCTCGGAAATGTCTCTCACAGTTCCATCCTTGAACAAAATGTTAATCCTTTCATCGCCGGGGTCGTATGTTGTGTTGACCGCTTCGCCGGTGAAAACAAAATAATCGGTTTCCTCAAGGCTTACTCCAAGGTGTGCAGCCGCTTCCTTTCGCTTTTCCTGAATTAGGTTTTCATCAAACGGTTCGCCTTGCAACCTCACCTTCAGAAGTCTTCGGTCAACCAGGCACTGGCAGAGCGTGGAAAGAATCTTGTCGCTGTGGCCCGCCCAGTTCTTGATCGTGCACATCACGTCGTAGTCATCCAGCTTGCAGAATGTTTCGAGGTGTTCTGCGATCGATGTCTGTCCGCTGCTTAGATGAAGAAAGAAATTCAATTCTGGTGTGGCTGCTAAAACTTCCTCCTTCCGCGCGATCAATTCCTTTGCCCTGTTAATTATTTTCACCAGCAGCATCTCCGCGCTCATCACCGTTTTATGGAGATACACCTGCCAGTACATCAGCCTTCGAGCCACGAGAAATTTTTCGATGGAGTAAATTCCCTTCTCTTCGATCATGAGGTTGCCATCATTCACCACCAGCATTTTCAAAATGCGATCGTAACTGATCACACCCTCGGCCACGCCGGTGAAGAAGCTGTCTCTTGAAAGATAGTCCATCCTGTCCACATCCAACTGACCGCTCACCAACTGATGCAGAAAGGGCTTGTGATATTCATTGCGGAAGATCTTCAACGCAAGATCGAGTTGCCCTTTATATTGTTCATTCAATCGCTCCATAATGAGGATCGATATCGCTTCGTGGTGAAATCCTGAGATCAATTCATTCTCTAATGCGTGCGAATATGGTCCATGGCCCACATCGTGTAAGAGAATGGCAAGCTTCGAGCCCAGCTCTTCTTCCGGTGTGATGTCAACACCCTTGCTCTTTAATTCGGAGATCGCGCAAGACATCAGGTGATATGCGCCCAATGAATGATGCAGCCTCGAATGTACAGCACCGGGATAGACAAGGTGTGCGAACGCCATCTGGTGAATGCGACGCAGGCGCTGATAATACGGATGCGCAATAATGTCGAGCACTATTGGATCAGAAATGGTAATGAAACCATACACCGGGTCATTGATGATCTTCCTGGGCAGCATTGTGCGTGTTTAGTAGTAACTATACTGCTGACTTAAACTGTCAACATTATGCAAATATTGCGATTTTAACCCAGTTGGTATACAGCCCTCTCCTCGTTTACCGTTTGAATGGGTTAACTTTAAAGCCTGTCCTTACTAATTTGGAATTATTTTTAAAAAAATGAATTGAATGGGAGTTGCTAAAATAATCTGGGTGGATGATGAGATCGAAAGCCTCCAGTCACAAAAATTGTTTCTTGAGAATAAGGGATACGAAGTACAGACTTTCACGAACGGGTTCGATGCGATAGATTATGTGAAGGAGAACCCGGTGGATGTTGTCCTGATCGATGAGACCATGCCCGGCATCACCGGTTTGGAAACGCTTGCGAAGATCAAAGAAGTGAATGGTTCACTGCCAGTGGTGCTCATCACGAAGAACGAAACCGAAAACCTGATGGATGAGGCAATTGGTTCTCAGATAAGCGACTACCTTATAAAACCAGTTAATCCAAACCAGGTATGGCTAAGCCTGAAGAAGATAATCGACAATAAGAGGCTTGTTGCAGAGAAGACAACGACAGCATACCAGCAGCAGTTCCGCAATCTATTCATGGCGCTCAACAGCAATCCCGATTACAATGAGTGGATGGACATCTATAAAAAGTTAGTGTACTGGGAACTCGAAATGGAGAAGAGCGACAGTCCTGAAATGCGGGAAGTGTTGCAAAGCCAAAAGAGCGAAGCCAACACCGAGTTCTATAAATTCGTTTCCCGCAACTATGCAAACTGGGTCAGCCCGAAGAGTACCGATGGTCCGGTAATGTCGCACACGCTTCTGAAATTTAAAGCGCTGCCTCATTTGGAGAAAGGCGTGCCGCTGTTCTTCATCCTCATCGATAATCTTCGGTTCGATCAATGGAAGGCGATTCAGCCAATCTTCGCGGAGAGTTTTCGCATATTGGAAGAGGATAGTTTCTACAGCATCCTGCCTACCGCTACGCAATACGCACGTAATGCAATTTTTTCCGGATTGCTTCCGCTGGAAATGGAACGACAGTTTCCAAAGCAATGGAAGAATGATGAAGAGGAGGGAGGAAAGAATCTTTATGAGGAAGACTTTCTCCGCGCTCAGTTAAAGAGGCTGGGGATGGAGAACCTCCGGGTTTCATATACAAAGGTGCTCAACAACCAGGCGGGACTCGACCTGGTGAACAATATTCACAATCTGCTAAACAACGATCTAAATGTGATCGTATACAACTTCGTGGACATGCTGAGCCATGCGCGAACAGAAATGGAAGTGTTGAAGGAACTTGCGGGGGATGAAGTGAGCTATCGTAGTATTTCCGCTTCATGGTTCGAACACTCTCCACTGCACCAGGCTTTGAAGAAGATTGCAGACAAAGACATACGGCTTGTGCTGGCAACGGATCATGGAAGTGTGAGGGTGAAGACTCCGTACAAGGTAATTGGTGACAAGCAAACCACCACAAACCTTCGCTACAAGCATGGAAGAAATTTGAATTATGATCCGAAGGATGTACTGGCATTCCGCGATCCGAAAGAGGCGGGACTTCCTGTGCCAACGATTAATTCTTCATTCATTTTCGCGAAGGAGGATGGTTTCCTCTGCTATCCGAATAATTACAATCATTACGTGAATTATTACCGGAATACATTTCAGCATGGAGGCATCAGCCTGGAAGAGATGATCGTGCCGGTGATTAAGATGAGAAGGAAATAATTAATTGGAACCCGCTCTTGCGATTACTTCGAGAAAGAGTTTGCGCGTTTCTTCTTTCAACTCATCAGGATTAATTTCCAATTGAGGAATCAGGTCGAGGAGAGTGTTGATGCGTCCTTCTGTCTGCAGAAATTTATTCAGCACCACAACCTTTTTCTCCTCGAGGATGCAGTAACCACTTTGAAAGGTGCCGCGTTCGTACCGGAGAATGTATCCGCTCTGTTCGGGAATTGCTTCGAGCTTGTCAAGGGTAGTCTGTGTGTACTTCATGTGCTATCTCATTCAATGGGTATTGCAAATTTACATTGAATCGAGGTGATGCTGTTAGTAGTTTTCCACATAACAATTCATCAATTAGTTATTAGCTAATTAGTTAATTAATCAATTAGCTAATTAACTAATTAACTTCGTA
>CBINHQ010000286.1:0-3847 GCA_966250475.1 uncultured Chitinophagaceae bacterium | reverse complement strand
AGGTGCAAGTGCACGTGGGAGCAGCAGAATACGGAACCTATTTCTCCATCTTCAATCTCTCCATCGTCCTAAGCTTCATGCTTGACTGGGGTCTTACAAACTTCTTCAACCGACGTTTGTCCGTCAGCCGGGATAATTTCGAGAGAGACGCCGGCAGTCTCATCTTCCTTCGACTCCTTGCCGCAATAATGTACTCAGGAGTGATAGTCCTTATCGCATGGTTCTCCGGAATTACCAGATGGTCAATCGTCGCTTACGTCATTCTCATACAGGTCTTCACTTCACTGTTTGTTTTCTTCCGCGCAATCATCACTTCGCAACAATGGTTTCACACCGATGCATGGCTCTCCGTACTGGACAAACTGCTAATGATAATACTTTGCGGAAGTTTCCTCTATCTTCCTGCATTCAGCCCTGACTTTACAATTGAAGTATTCCTGCTGATCCAACTATCGTGCACCCTGCTTGCAAACATTGTCACGCTCGCGATACTTTTTCGAAGAAGGTTTTTCTTTTCATTCAGGAAGCTCTGGCCGGCAAAGGAAGTATTCCTCACAGCCTTTCCTTTTGCCATGATTCTTTTACTGATGTCCTTTCACTCAAGAATTGATGGATTTCTTCTCGAGAGATTGAGTGGAGCCGAAGAAGCTGGCAAGTACGCCGCCTCATATCGCTTGCTCGATGCGGCCAACACGGTCGGATACCTCTTCGCCTCCTTCCTCCTACCCTTCATCGCTAAGAGTTGGAGCGAAAAGCGGGACATTTCAAATGTAACACTGAGCGTAAGGCATATTCTACTACTGATGGCGATCACCGCCTCCGCCACAACATATTTTCTCGCTCCATGGCTGCAGGAATTACTCTACCATCACAGCGATCCCGACTACATTCTCGTGATGCAATGGTGCCTCCCCGCTCTCTTTGGTTACTCACTCGTACAAGTTTATGGCACGATTCTCACAGCCACAGGAAGGGTGCAGGCATTCTGTCTCATCATGCTAATCGCAGTGATGATTAATCTCGTTTTAAACCTGATTCTCATTCCAACGCACGGAGCCGTGGGAAGCTGCATCGCAGCGCTTGCAAGCCAGGTTTTTGCTGGAATTGTGACCATGCTTTTCGTGACGAAGAAATTATCCTTACCTCTCGATCCACGATCGTGGTTCATTTACATGATTATTTCGATTGCCCTCGTTGCATTTCTTTACTTTGCAACAGGTAATATGAATAACTGGATGCTTCTCGTTTGCACAGCCATCCTTTCACTCGGACTAGGATTGCTAACGAAAATCATTCGCATTCATACCTGGAAGATTTCAATTAAAGCCGACTAACCGGAAAAGTATCAACAATGCCCGACCTTTTTCATCTGATCACGAAATGGTGGAAACAGATTCTGCTGGTTGTGATCGTCTGCACCGCCATCGCGACCACAATCGTACTCCTTACGCCACGAAAATATCTTGGCGAAGCAACTGCGCTTGCAGCAAGCCCATTTGGCAATGACCGCTCGAGAATCTTCAACGAAAACATTGAAGCCTTATACCCATCAATCGGAACCTCCGATGAACTCGATGTAATTCTCAGCACCGCCCAGCTTGATACTGTTTACATCGCCCTTGCACAGCAATTCAATCTTGCCGAACGATATGGCGTGAGGGAACAAGGAGATGCCGCAATCCGTAAGTCAGCCAAACTTCTTAAGGCCGACACCCGTGTACGCAAAGGCGACTATGGCGAGTTGAAAGTAAAGATCTGGCATGTTGACCGCGAACTCGCTCCTCAACTTGCTAATGCTTTTGTTGAAAAACTACAGGCCATTCATCAGGACATTCAGAATGTATCGAATATTTCAATCCTCGAAAGTTTGAAGTCCTCACAAGAAAAACTGCGCACGCAAATTGACAGCCTCGATGCATACAATGATGTAAATGGAATGCAACGAGCCGTCCTCGAAGGACAGGTACAACAATATGGTTTACTCATAAATGAATTTAATATCGTGATCGAAAGCAAACCACCGGCGTTGATCATTGTTGAAAAAGCAAGAATCTCTGACTGGCCCGACAAACCCAAACGAATGGTGGTGATTCTCTCCGCCCTCGTGCTGAGTTTCCTCTTCAGCCTATTGCTGGCACTTGTGTTAGAAAAAAGAAAATTAAGGCAGCCTTGATTCAAGCGGAACGTCATAACCCGGCGAGATTCTGGATCTTTGCGGGCATCTTCACTGCCTGCCTCAGTCTTTCTCTGCTTGAACAATCGAATTACTACCTGCTGATTCCATTTGGAATGTTGGCCGTCTATCTGGGATGGAATGAGCCTCGCTTTGTTTTTTATCTGATGCTCTTCACGCTGCCGCTTTCCACCGAATTGAGAGTGACTGGAGAATTATCAACCGATTTTCCCGATGAGTTGCTGATGGTACTCATGACTGGATTAGTCATCTGTCATCTCGCTTTCAAACCCGGAATGCTGAGGAGAAAACATCTGACCCATCCTCTGATGCTTTTGCTCTTCCTTTCATTACTCTGGACCTGCGTTGCAGTTTCAGGAACCGACTACCCTTTGCTTTCATTAAAATTCCTAGCGGCCAAATCCTGGTACATTGGCGCATTCTTATTCGCTCCTCTCATCTTCATGGAAACGAGAAGAATGATTTATGCCATCAAGCTTGCACTTGTTGCAATTGTACTGACCGTTGTTTACACAATGGTGAAACATGCAATTGATGGATTCAGTTTCGCATCTATCAATGAAGCAGTGAGACCTTTCTTCCGCAACCACGTGAATTATTCTTCAATGCTGGTTTGTTTCATCCCGATTGCATATACATTTTACCGGATGAGCAAGAGCAGGACATGGAAGCGCACCATGAACTTCGTTTTGATTATAATGCTCGCAGCTCTCTTTTTCTCCTATGCAAGGGGCGCATGGCTTGCATTGGCAGCAGGAGTTTGCGGATGGTGGTTGATCAAAAAGAGAATGTTGGTTGTCGCATACCTCGCCTTCATCCTCATAACAATCGGATTGATCGCATGGGTGCAGCACGAGAAAAGATACCTGCAGTACGCGCATGACTATCGCTCCACCATTTATCACGAAGACTTCAAAGAACACCTTCGCGCTACATACGAAATGAAGGATGTTTCAACCGCCGAAAGATTCTACCGTTGGATTGCCGGAGTTCGAATGGTAGAAGAGCGCCCCATCCATGGCTTCGGCCCCGGTACTTTCTACAGCAATTACAAAGGCTTCGCAATTCCCGCGTATAAGACCTGGGTGAGTAAGAATGAAGAACAATCAACCGTACACAATTATTTTCTCCTGATCACTCTCGAGCAAGGCATACCCGCACTTGTAATCTTCCTCCTGCTCACAGGAGCAATGCTTTGGTACGCACAGAAACTCTATCACCAAAATCGCGATCGCATTTCAAAAATCATTGCCCTGAATTGCGGAGTAATTCTGGTGATGATTCTTACCGTGAATTTTTTGAGTGATTTGATTGAGACGGATAAAGTGGGGAGTTTGTTCTTGCTTTGCTTGGCTAGCCTTGTGAGCGTATCAACAGATGAGAGGCCGCCTGTCTAATTCCAAATCCCGATTCTGATTCAGGACCATTGTACACAGATTTATTATGATGAATTATGATTTAGTATGATAGAGACTGATTTGATAGGATTCTATCAGCGTCCATCATAAGCAATCATATAAAATCTGCGTACAATGGTCCGGCAAGAAAAGATTTCAGATAATAGTTAAAGGGTTTAAATTTCCGACGCTTCTTAAACCTTTAAACTTTTAAACCCTTAAACCCAATTTCCCGCCTCATAATTTCCCCTTCACA
>CBINHQ010000285.1:0-3856 GCA_966250475.1 uncultured Chitinophagaceae bacterium | reverse complement strand
GTGTAGGAGCCGTCGGCTTGTGCGCGGCCGGGGTTGAAGCAGATCATCGGATATTCCATTCCCTGATTTCCTTCCACGGATTGTGCAACGGGGTAAGGGTAGGGGAAGGTGAAATCAGAATAAGTTTTGATGGTATGCGCCACAGCTTTTGTGGAATACTTGCTGTAGATCGGATAGGCTTCTTTTGCGTAGAAACTCATGCACATTACTTTCTTGCCTTCAACTTTCACGGGCATTGCATCCCATACGAACCTGCGGCTGCTGGTCCATGCGAAGTCACGCACGTTGTCGGCCTTGAAGATCCAAGTCTTCTTCGCCTTGCTTTTTTTCTTCGATGCTTCGAGAGCCTCAGCCAATGTCACGATCTCTACAGGTTCCTTCGCGGTTTGAGCTTTCTGCCATCTTGCCTTTTGAGTAGGTGTGAGGTTGGTCGCGTAGTTGAGGCATTCGCCGGTTGAGCCTACAACGTGGTCGGCAGGTACCGTCATCTGCACTTTGAAGTTTCCGAATGCAACGGCAAATTCTCCGCGTCCGGTGAACTGGTTGTTCTGCCATCCTTCCACATCGCTGTAAACACAGAGGCGTGGATACCATTGGGTGATGGTGTAGTTGTTATTACCATCATCAAAAGGTTCATATCCTCCACGTGCTCCGCCGAAGCGCAAGAAGTCGGACCTGTTAGCTAGTTTGTAATTCCAGTCGAGGCTGAATACAAATTTCTGTCCCGGCTTGAGAGGAGTGGGAAGTTCCACGCGGAGCATGGTCTTGTTCAACATTTTCTTTAATGGCTTACCTGCGGCGTCTACGAGTTTGGTGATCTTGAAACCATAGCCGTTATCGGATTCCCGCTCATCAAGAACTTCTATCATCTTGTCGGTTGCCTGCCTGGGCATGTTGTTGCTGGTCTGATAGTTCGCGTTGTTTACCGAACTGTGCTGGTTCTCATCGAGCTGAAGCCAGAGGTAGGTGAGTACATCGGGTGAGTTGTTGAAGTAAGTGATCTTCTCTGAGCCGATGATCTTGTTGTTAGCTTCATCGAGTTCAACCTTGATGTCGTAGTCTGTGCGTTGCTGCCAATACTTGGGACCGGGAGCGCCGCTGGCAGTGCGGTATTCGTTCGGAGTTGGCAGAATGGTGCCCAACTGCTCGAACTTGTTAGCGTGATTGCTGCCAGGATTGTTCTGCGTGTTCTGCGCCATTGTAGTGAAACAACAAAGGGCGAGAAGAGAAAGGATCGAAAAGGCTTTTTGCATTTTCATTTGGATGATATTATAATGAGGAGATTTTTTCTATGGTGATCATTGTAGCGAGTCCGAAAACTGCCGCGGAAAGGAAAATTACCCATTCCCTGCGATTTGCCCTGAAAACATTTACGACGAGATGGGCAATTAAGAGGAGAACGAGTACAACTACGATCTGTCCTACCTCGAGTCCCACATTGAAACCGAAGAGGCTCCAGCCGAGGCTTTGGTCGGAGGCGAGCATGAAGCGGATGTAGTTGGCGAAGCCCATTCCGTGGATGAGTCCGAAGAACAAAGCAAGAAAATAGTTTATGCGTACGGATTTCTTTGTGAACTTATGTTGGAAGAGGTTAGAGATGGCGGTGATTACGATGGTGAGCGGAATGAGGAACTCTACGATGTTTGCCGGAAATCTTACGATGTCCAGCACACTCAGGGCAAGGGTGAGTGAGTGTCCGATGGTGAAGGCTGTCACCAGGATCAGTACCTGTTTCCAGTCTCTGAGCAAATAAATGGCGGCCAATGCGGCAATGAAGAGCTGGTGGTCCAGTGCATCCGTGCTTATGATATGCTCCCAGCCCAGCTTAAAATAAAATCCGAAATCTGTCATGATAATGGGAAGTGGCTGTCAACCGATCTTGTAAATTTAACGTCATCTGGTTAGAAGTCATCAAAATAATCCACAGTTTTGTATTACTGAAATTTATTCCGTCAATGGCAGCATGGCTCAATAAATGGCTACTCGTTTCGATCTTGCCGGTGTACCTGGGATTTATCCAGGCTCCGTCTCATGAAATTATGCCGGTTCATCCGCTACACCTGAGTGTGGCGGAGATCAATCACAATGCAGATGATCAGTCGCTGGAGATAAGTTGCAAATTATTCACCGATGATTTTGAAAAGGCGCTGAGGCAAAACAATCCGGGAAGGAAGATTGACCTGATCAATCCGGCCGACAGACAGGCGATGGTGGCATTGGTGAATGATTACATGCGCAGGAATCTGGTGATAAAGGTAGATGGGAAGCCTGCGGTGTTTGAGTGTCTCGGGTTTGAGCAGGAGGAAGACGCAACGTATAGCTATTTTCAGGTATTCGGAATAGGTTCTGTAAAGAAGATAGAAATTCAGAATACGATCTTATTCGATTTGTTCACCGATCAGGCAAATATCAATCATGTGATCGTGGGTGGAAAGCGAAAGAGCAACAAGCTCGATCAACCATTGAAATACGCAGTATTTCAATTTAATTAACTAATTAGCTAATTAGTCAATTAGCTAATTAAAGATGCATTTCCTCTCTAAGTTCTTCGGAGATTTGAACAAGAACCTTATCGATCCTGTGGCCGTCCATATCGATGATCTCGATGGTGAATCCTTTCCATTCTAACTTGTCTCCGGTTTGGGGGATTCGTTCAAGTTTATGCAGGATGAAACCAGCGAGGGTATCGAAATCCTGTTCGCCTTCGTGCATCCAGTCTGCCTTTTCGAAGTGCGAGAGAAAATCGTAAAATGGAATTTGTGCATCAACGAGGAAGGTGCCGTCTTCGCGGGCGTTGATCTCGTAGTCTTCGAAGTCGGGTTGGGGAATTTCACCGATAATGGCTTCGAGGATGTCATTCAGGGTGATCATGCCCTGGATGCTGCCATATTCGTCAACGATGAAACAGGAGTGAATCTTCGATTCGCGGAATTTTTCCATCACCTGGAAAGGAGAATTATTCTCGGGCACGAAGAGTGCAGGCTGCATGAGATCTTTGAATGGAATTCGGTCGTGAGTAACATAAAGATCTTTGAGGGATACGACTCCTTTCAGGTTGTCGATGTCGCCTTCGCAGATCGGATAGACGGAGTGGGGTTCGGCCATGATTTTCTCGCGGATTTTTTCTTCTGTATCGTCAACGCTGAACCATACGATGTCGCTGCGGTGTGTCATGAGTGAGGTGATGTTCCTGTCGCCGAGGTGAAACACGCGGTTGATGATGGTTTGTTCGGCCTCGTCGATAGTGCCTGCCTCGGCGCCTTCGGTGATCATGGTTTTGATTTCTTCTTCAGTAACGGCGTCGTCTTTCAGTCGTTTGATGTTGAAGATGGAGAAGAAGAGATTGCTCACTTTGCTGAGCAGCCATACGAAGGGGTGGGTGAGTTTGGCGAAGGCGTTCACGGGCATCGCCATAAACTTGGAGATCTTCTCGGCGCGAAGGAGACCGATGCGTTTGGGAATTAGTTCGCCGAAAACAATTGACAAGAAGGTAACGAGTATAACGATGATCGTGGTGGCGATGGTGTTCGAATAATCGGCAACTACATCAATCTTCCTGATGGAGGGTTCGAGGTATTTTGAGAAGCGTTCGCCGGAGTACACACCGGTGAGGATGGAGATCAGCGTAATGCCGATCTGCACGGCGGATAGAAAGAGTTCGGGATTGTTGGAGAGTTCGAGCGCCTTTCTGGCTTTTATGTCTCCGCGGTCGGCCTGGCTTTCGAGTCTGCCCTTTCTTGCGGAAACGAGGGCGATTTCGGCCATTGTAAAGAGTGCATTAATGAAGATGAGAAGCGCAAGTATGAATATTTCCATTAATTTGGAAAAGTTGATTACTTATCGAAGATAGCAAATC
>CBINHQ010000284.1:0-3866 GCA_966250475.1 uncultured Chitinophagaceae bacterium | reverse complement strand
TCAGAAGAACCAAAACCACCCGAGTTGAGATCTTTATGGCCATTACTCCTAATCCTGCTAATTTCAAATTGCAAGCAACCTGATCAGAAGAAAGAACCACTCCAGCCAGGGGAATATTCTCCTGAATTCACGCGCGGGCAGGAATTCTTCACAAATGGTAATTCTGATTCAGCATTCTATTACTTCAATCTGGCGGCAAAGAACAACGCTGACAGTTTTCAGAAGGCTTTAGCATATTCTTACATGGCGATGTTGCAAAACGACGCGGGCGATTACTATGGCAGCCAGGAAAATGCGTTGGAGGGCTTGAAGTTAATTGTTGAACAAAACCCGCATCATCACTACCCTCTTGCAACAATTTACAATGAACTTGGCAATAGTACCAGCGCAATGAAGAACTATGATGATGCAATAAGATACTATGACCTCGCAGTGAAATTTAGCAAAGATGAAATTTATATTGCCACTTTTAGAAACAACCTTGCCATCGCCTACCGCGACAAAGGCGACTACATGAACGCCTTCATCATCCTTAGTTCAAGTCTTCAGTCGCATTTGCCAAATTCGATTGAACATGCGAGAAGTATTTCGAACCTGGCCGATTTGAAATGGAGGATTGATACGAAATATAATCCTCTGCCCGATTTTCGAAAGGCTTTGGAGGTTCGCCTCCTTAATAAAGATTCAATGGGACTTACTGCGAGTTACAAGCATCTTTCAGATTACTATGCAACCAGGAAGCCTGACTCCGCACTCTACTATGCCAACAAATTGTATGAAGTCAGCAAGGCGATTGATAGTCCGGATGATGAAATAAATGGCCTTCAAAGGATCACCATGTTGGCGCCGGTGGATGAAACAAGGAATTATCTCACCCTGCTTCGGGAATTGAAAGATAGCATTCAAACCGCGCGAAGTGGCAGCGCAAAGCAATTTGCACTTATCAGGTATGAGACCGAGAAGAACAAAGCGGAGAACCTGGAACTTCAACAGGAAAATGACAGGAAAGAATTTCGCATCACCCAGCAGCGGTATTGGATCTTCACTATAATTTTTGTGGTAATGGTAGCAGCGTACTTCGTTCACCGTAGTAACCGAAGGAGGAAGCAGAAAATAGAATGGCAAGCCAGGGAAACAATACGAGAAAACCAGTTGAAGACTTCGCAGCGGGTACATGATGTGGTGGCGAACGGGCTGTATCGCATCATGGCGGAGCTGGAAAACAAGAACACGATCGACAGGGAGCAGTTGCTCGATCGGGTTGAAGACCTTTATGAACAATCACGCGATATCTCCTACGAGCGAAAGGAAGAAATTACCACGACTGCTCAGCGATACAATGACCTGCTCACCTCCTTTGCATCGCCGCACACGAAGGTCTCGATAGTAGGAAATGAGGATGAATTATGGAACGAGATAAACGAAGAGGGGAAGGCCGAACTCGAGCATGTGTTGCAGGAGCTCATGATCAATATGAAAAAGCATAGCCAGGCGGGTAATGTGGTGGTGAGGTTTAGTCTCGCGGGAAGGAATCTCGAGGTGCATTACAAGGATGATGGAGTCGGGTTTCCGGAAAAATTTGAGAGGGGCAATGGCCTGAGGAGTACGGGAAACCGTATCAATAAGATTGGAGGCAGGATTATTTTTGAATCACCTGAGAAGGGGGTATCAATCAGAATCATTGTTCCAATAAAATAAGAAATGATAAGAAAGGTTTTGATAGCGGAGGATCATGAAAGTGCAAACATCTCCGTGCAGAAGACGCTCGATGAGCTTGGCATAAGCGAGGTCGATCATGTTTATTATTGTGATGATGCGTTGCTGCGGATAAGGGAGGCGATGAATGCGGGCGATTCGTATGATCTGCTCATTACGGATCTGTCGTTTGAGGAGGATCAGCGCACGCAGACGATCAGTGATGGGGTGGAATTGATAGCGGCGGCGAGGAGTGTGCAGCCGGATTTGCGGGTGCTGGTGTTTTCGGCCGAGTCGAGGCCCATGACGATAACTGCGTTGTTCCGCGACCACGAGATCGATGGATTTGTGCGCAAGGCGAGGCATGATGCGAATGAGTTGCGCCGCGCGTTTGAGAAGATCGCAAACAATATGCAGCACTACCCGAGGCAGTACAAGGAAATAGTGGAGAAGCAGGATTCTCATCAGTTCACCATTTTCGATATCACGATAATTTCACTCCTGGCCCAGGGAGTGCCGCAGAAGAATATTCCCGACCATCTCCGCAGCAAGGAGATAAAGCCTTCGGGACTGAGCAGTGTAGAGAAGCGGCTCAATCATATTCGTACGGTCTTTGGATTTAATAAGAATGAACAGTTGGTGGCGTATTGTAAGGATATGGGGATTATTTGAGAAGGTAATTTACGATCAGTCCTGGCATGCAATAGATAGAACCTGCAGGCAATTACTATCCGGGAATTTCATACCAGGGGATACTGCATCCCGGGCATCAATAATTTTTCTAATCAATTTTTGTTGATACCACGGATATGCGATTGTATTTTGAGGCGTACGTTAATCCTACTGTTAATGGGAATGATACAATTAGCACAAACTAACAACTTCCGACTATAGGCCCTAAACTCGTTTTATATGGCCAAATCTAAACTTAATCGCAATATTCTCATTATAATTAGAATTTTGGCAATATTGATAGCCATTGCATGGTTAATAGTGTCCGTTTGTACCCCCGGAAAGTGGTTGGATCGATTTCGCTATTCTACCAAGCTTTATTTTGATAATACTTTTGACAGTCAATCTAGCACTTTGCCTTTGTTTTCATCAATATATTTTCTACATGGTCTTAAATCTAATCTTATATTAGGTTGAACCGAATTTAATGCCTTATTCAGATGGAACAGATAAAAAACCATGGCCTTATTGTTTTAAAAAAAACAATATTCTCCCTTACCATTCCGATAGCTTTTATTGTCTTTTTTTCTATGTCGTGCAAAGAAAGAATCGCTGAAAAAAAATCATCGACATTTACTATAGACAACCCCTCCCAGAAATATGGTTTAAAGAACAAACATATTCCCTTGGTTCTTGAGTCTCTTGGCCTTGAACCGATTAAAAAAGGATATGATAGCCTCCAAGTGCGTCTTTGGAGGTATATCCCATCAACAGATACAGGATACTTATTAATTCTAAAACAGGGAAATGAGGTTAACTATGCTCACTTATATTCTTTTATTTATAACTTTTCAGATGATTCCTCTTCCTTAGCATCAACTAATCAAAAGGTCGTTCCGTTACATCCGAATTTAGATTGGTCAATTTTTATAGATAGCATGTTTAAACTTGGCTTGCTAACAATTCCAGATTTTCGCGTAGAAGGAAATTACGATCTTAACATGGATGCAGATGAAGTCACTCTCGAAGTTGCTACAAAAAATTATTATAAGAAAATTGTCATACCTCAACCCGAAAAAAATATAAATAAGACTATCGGGGCTAAAAAATTGATGGACATAATTATTTTTCTGGAAAGCGAATTAAAAAATAGAAATAATCTAAATCTAGAATTCCTATGACAAGAAATTCCCTGTATCCCTTCGTCCAACTACACCTTTGTTCTCTTAATTATTTTTTGTACCGATGAGGAAGGAAGTCTTGTATTTGATTGACATAATTATCGTCAATCTGATAAAGTACATCTTTCAGCCTCGAGTCTGGATCGATACCATGCATTTTGGGGGTGTCGAGTATAAAGCATACCGCTTCTTTTGGCTGCTTCGTGGATGTCGGCAAATAAATAATTCTTTATGCCGAGCGCTAGGCGTTCACCACGCCCACGAAAAACAACATGCCTATCGATAAGAACGGGTATTTGTATATTTATGTGAGCAATG
>CBINHQ010000283.1:0-3891 GCA_966250475.1 uncultured Chitinophagaceae bacterium | reverse complement strand
TTACCGTTGAAATGATTTTTTGTCGGCGATATGTTTATTTGCGGTCGATGCGTTTTTTGCCGAAACGTTTATTTGTCATCAATGCGTTTGGCCACGTAGAGACGTTGCATGCAACGTCTCTACAATTAACGCAATTAACGCAATCAACAAACGGTTTTATTCCACATTCACCTGTTTTTTTATCACCGCGCCTTCGCGGGCCTCGGCAAGGAATTCTTTTTCTTTCAGGAGGTATCCGTTTCCTTTTTCGCAGAAATGGACCTTTAGGTTTTCCACGCTGATGGGATTGCCATCGGGAATGTCGGCAATATTGCTGTGGCGGATGTCGTAGCCATCGATAATGACAACGAGGCCGCTGCCACTGGCCTCCATTTTGTTACCGCCGGTGATCAACATGCCCGTGTCTTCTCCGAGACCGATACCGATGCATTGGGGGTTGGAGGCAATTGCCTGTGAGAGCCTCACGAAACGACCGCGTTTTTCAAAGTGAGAATCGATTATCACGTCATCCACGAAGCCGAGACCTGTTGTGATCTTCACCTCTCCTTTGAGGTGTGCGGTCATCGCATTTCCTTCGTAGATCATGGTGTTGCTCATAGCCATGGCGCCGGCACTGGTGCCCGCGATGGTGAATTCTTCATTCTCATATCGATCGAGGATGATCTCCAGAAACGCTGTGCCACCAAGAATCGCACTCAGGCGCATCTGGTTGCCACCGCTGAACATGATGCCCTGGCAATTTTTAATACGCTCGAGAAATTCGGGATTGACCGCATCCTGGCGATTGCGAATCGACATTACATCGACATCGGTGCAACCGATTTTACCAAATGCGTTGAGATAATTGTTTCCTACTTCGTTGGGAATGGTGGATGCGGTGGTGATCACTTCGATTCTCGAAGAGGTGCCGCCCGTTTCTTCAACAATGCGGCGAAGGATGCCCAGCTCAAAAAAATTAAGATTGCTACGGTGGATCTCTCCTTTCTCCAAATCTGTGCCCTTGTCCTCAGCTCCACCAACAGCAATAAGTTTTCCTTTAGGATGCTTCATGGATCAGCAAATTAAATTAGCTGCAAATTTAAATAATTTAATTAGCTAATTGGAGATTTAGTTAATAGTAGAAAGCACCTCGTTCATAAACTTATCATAATCTTGTTTCATTTGCTTCAGAGATGAGTTGTGGATGTACATCATGTGTCCGGCCTCGTAGTAAGTATTAGTGATGTTAGACCTCAACTCTTCGGGCAGAAACATGTGATGAACCACGTAATCTGTAGCGAAATAAGGTGTAGCCATGTCGTAGTAACCATTACATATCCAGACTTTGAGATATGGATTCTTCACCATTGCTGTGCGCAATGATTCCGCCACGTTAAGATACCTGTCGCTGCTGTTCGACCATGGACGCACTCTTCCTGTAAGGATTTCATAAGGAAGATCGTTCTCATATTCGAGTGATCTGCGTATGTAGTCGTTGATCGCTGCTGCATATCCGCCGTAGATCGCGATGTCGTAGCTGGGATCGTAATCATAAGCAGAACCTGCACTGTTGTAATCACGTCCTGTGATCCTCGAATCGAGACGACCCACGGTCTTACCTTCAGCACGTAATAGTTCCTTGTTGTATTGTCCCACGTAGAATCGAAGATTAGTGCGATCGATGTATTCTTTCGAGAGGCCGGTGTAATTGTGCAACTTGTCAATGATGGAAGCACGCTCGGTTGCACTGAGCCTGTCGCCTTTCATCAACGCAAGCGTGTACTCATTCGAGGCGAATTCCTCTACTTCCTTCAACAAGGTCTTCAGGTCTGGATAACGATTTCCGAGCTGCTTGTGATACCAGGAAGTTGCTGCGAAAGTTGGAAGCATCAGCGGAAAGGGCGTGTCATTCCCGCGGTCGGTACGCACAGTGCCGAAGTCGAGAATGGCAGAGATGAGTACGATGCCATTGAGATAAAGCCCATGCCTGTCTTGTAAATAATTTGAAAGTCCTGCTGCCCTCGTAGTACCATAACTTTCTCCCGCGATAAATTTAGGCGAGGACCAACGCTGGTACTGCGTGGTGTAAAGCCTGATGAAATCTCCCACGAAACGAAGGTCATTCTCATATCCGGTGAACTGCCCCTGCGGTGTCCTGCCAGCGGGACGCGTGAAACCAGTCATCATCGGATCGATGAAGACGAGGTCAGCTTTGTCGAGCCAGGTATCAGGATTATCGACATATTTATACGGAGGAGGAAGCGTATTGCCTTCCTCCGTCATCAACACTTTCTTTGGCCCGAGCGCTCCCATGTGTAGCCATACAGATGATGAACCGGGTCCTCCGTTGAATGAAAAGAGAATGGGTCTCCTTGAAGGATCGCCTTCTCCATCTTTTGTGTAGGCGATGAAGAAGAGTTTTGCTTTTAGCGTATCCTTCTCATCAAAAATTGGCATGTATCCAGTGGTGGCGGTGTAGTTCAAGGTAGCGTTGCCAACACGAAGCTGGTGTTTGGTGACGACGAGATTTCCATCGCGCCAGGCCTTCTCTTTCTGTGCCGAAGAAATTAGCGGCAGAATTGCAAGGAGCAGGGTAAGTTTTCTCATTGGAGATGTTTTGGTGAGGGGAAGTTAATTAGTTAATTTGCTAATTTGAGAATAAAATAATTTCCCTCCTTTTCCACAAATTATATGAAGATAATTGAGATCAAAGTCCTGAGAGGCCCAAACTACTGGAGTGTCCGTCGTCCCAAGCTCATACAGATGAAACTCGACCTCGAAGAGTTGGAGGAGCGTCCAACAAACAAGATCCCTGGTTTCAGGGAACGACTGGAGAAGTTATTGCCGAGCCTGTACGAACACCGCTGCAGTGAAGATGGACCGGGAGGATTCTTCAGCAGAGTAACTGAAGGTACGTGGATGGGACATGTGATCGAGCATATCGCACTCGAGATACAGACACTCGCGGGAATGGACACTGGCTTCGGCCGAACTCGTAACACGGGAGAGAAGGAAAGCATCTATCACGTCATCTTCAGTTACATCGAAGAAGATGCGGGAGTATATGCGGCGAAGGCGGCAGTTAGGATCGCAGAGGCCTTGATCGCTGGAGAGGAATATGATCTCGAGGCCGACATCCAGGCCATGCGCGAGATCAGGGAAGATACGCGGCTGGGACCATCGACAGGTTCCATCGTGGATGAAGCTGCTAAGCGAGGCATTCCTTACATCAGACTAAATAAGCAAAGTCTCGTTCAATTAGGCTATGGAGTTAATCAGAAACGAATTCGCGCGACAATCGCATCAACCACCTCTAACATTGCCGTAGACATCGCGGGAAATAAAGAAGAAACCAAGCAGTTGCTTGAGGCGGCGGAGATTCCTGTGCCGAGAGGCACTGTCATCCGCACGATGGAAGGTTTGCAGGATGCAGTGGAAAAATATGGATATCCGCTCGTGATAAAGCCGATCGATGGCAATCACGGCAAGGGAAATACTACCAACATCACGAATTGGGATGCAGCTGTGAAGGCATTCGATGCCGCTAAAAATTACAGCAGGCAGGTGATCGTGGAGCGATTCATCACCGGCTATGATTTCCGCTGCCTCGTGATCAATTACAAATTCGTTTGTGCCGCGCTGCGTACACCAGCATCCGTTGTTGGTGATGGTGAACACAATATTCAATGGCTGATCGATGAAGTTAACCGCGATCCACGCAGGGGTTACGGACATGAGAAAGTGCTCACGCAGATCACGATCGATCAATTCACCGAAAAAATGCTTGAGGATCTCGGCTACACACTCGATACAGTTCCCGCGAAAGGAGAACGCGTGATGCTCAAGCCCACGGCGAACCTCTCAACTGGAGGCACCTCAACCGACGTTACCGATGAAGTACATCCTGCTAAC
>CBINHQ010000282.1:0-3893 GCA_966250475.1 uncultured Chitinophagaceae bacterium | reverse complement strand
TAGCTGATTGGTTAATTGTTTAATTGCTTTGTGAATGCTACACGCGACTGAAGGATACAGGATAGTGAAGAAAATGCTCGCGGAAAAGGGATTCACTCCTTTTCAGTTCCAGGAAGAAGCGTGGCAACAAATCATCGACAACAAGAGTGGCCTGGTTAATGCTCCCACAGGTTGCGGAAAGACATTCTCTGTTTTTCTCGGCGCACTCATTGATTTCATCAACCGACATCCGGAAGATTACAAGACAAAGAAAAATTCAGGGCTACAACTCCTTTGGATCGCGCCCTTGCGTGCACTTGCAAAAGATATCGGCCGTGCGATGGAAGAGGTGATCGAATCTCTTGGAATGAGCTGGCGCGTAGGCATTCGAAATGGCGACACTCCAGTAGCGGAAAGGCAACAGCAGCGGAGAAGAATGCCAGAGATACTCATCACGACTCCTGAAACCTTACACCTCTTACTTGCACAGAAGGGCTATCCTGAAATATTCCGCACGATGCGCATACTTGCGGTTGACGAATGGCACGAACTCATCGGCAGCAAGCGAGGCGTGCAGGTAGAACTCGCGATCAGCCGCATTGTATCGATCAATCCAATTTCAATCTGGGGCATATCGGCAACGATTGGCAATCTTGAAGAAGCAAAGGAAGTGCTTATGGCTCCTCTTGGTGTGGAAGGAGAAATCGTGCGTGCGAACATGGATAAGAAGATTGATGTAGAAGCGATCTTTCCAGATGAGATTGAGAAGTATCCGTGGGCAGGACACCTCGGCATTAAGCTCGCACATAAAGTAATACCGATCATCGAGCAAAGCAAGACCACGCTGATCTTCATCAACACGAGGGGAATGAGCGAAACATGGTACCAGAAACTGCTCGACATTCATCCGGACCTCGCGGGGTCCATCGCATTGCATCACGGATCGATCGACATGGAGCTAAGAATGTGGGTGGAGGAATTTCTTCATACGGGCAAGCTGAAGGCGGTAGTGTGCACGGCTAGCCTCGACCTTGGGGTTGACTTCAGGCCGGTGGAAACGGTCATCCAGGTTGGTTCTCCGAAGGGAGTTGCCAGGTTTCTCCAACGCGCGGGCCGAAGTGGTCACCAACCAGATGCGGTAAGCAAGATCTATTTCCTTCCCACACATTCACTCGAGCTTGCCGAGGCTGCAGCATTGAAGAAGGCGATTCGCATGAACGTGATTGAAAGTCGCGAGCCCATGCTGCTTTGTTTCGATGTGCTGATACAATATCTGACCACACTTGCCATCTCAGACGGATTCAGGCCGGTGGAAATTTTCGCTGAAATACAAAAGACCTATGCCTACCGCGACATCAGTGAAGATGAATGGCAGCAAATGCTAAACTTCATTTCAACGGGAGGAAATGCATTACAGCAGTATGATGATTACAGGAAGTTTGAAATAGAAGACGGAGTGTATCGCATAAAAAGCAGGAAGCTGGCGATGCGTCACCGACTCCACATCGGCACAATTGTGAGCGAGACTATGCTCAAGGTGAAATTTCTTGGTGGCGGCTACATCGGCGTGATCGAAGAATGGTTTGTGTCGAGGCTTCAGCCCGGTGATGTGTTCACGCTCGCGGGAAGGAACCTCGAATTTGTCATGATCAAGGAAATGACGGCAATCGTGAAAAAAAGCAAGGCAAAGAAGTCAATCGTTCCGAGCTGGCAGGGAGGAAGAATGCCTCTCAGCGCCAACCTTGGAAGAATCTTGCGCGAAACGATCGACGAGGCTTGCAGCAAGAACGCGCATCCGCAATTACCTGAAGAATTACTGGCTTTAAAACCTCTCATCATATTGCAGGAAGAGCTCTCATCCATCCCGGCAAGAGATGAACTGCTGATTGAACAAATAGAAACGGAGGATGGATTTCATCTCTTCGTTTACCCGTTCGAAGGGAGATTAGTGCACGAGGCAATGGCGGCGATACTTGCCTATCGAATCAGTCGAATCACACCAATCACATTTTCATTTGCAATGAATGATTATGGATTCGAGTTACTGAGCGATCAGCCAATACCGGTTGATGATTCGAATGTGTACGAATTATTTTCTCCTGACAACCTGTTGGAGGATATTCAGCGAAGCCTCAATTCCACTGAAATGGCAAGGAGAAAATTCCGCGACATTGCGGTAATCGGCGGATTAGTATTTCAGGGTTATCCCGGTGAACAGAAGAAGGCGAGGCATCTTCAGGCATCAGCCTCCCTCCTATTCAATGTATTCAGCGAATACGACAACAAAAACGTTTTGCTGCGTCAGGCCTACCAGGAGGTGTTGAGCCAGCAAATGGAGGAACAACGCTTGAGAGAAATGCTGCATAGGATACAACAATCGAAAATCATATTAAAATTTCCTGAAAGACTTACGCCGTTTTGCTTCCCGATAAAGGTCGATAGTATGCGCGAAGACCTTTCATCAGAAAGGCTTGAAGACCGTGTGAGAAAGATGCAGGTAATGCTGAGCAAATAAACAATTAGTTAATTAGCGAATTAGGTAATTAGGTAATTACATTTGCGCCATGGCGGAATTCGTATCTCATATTATCGGGAATGAACATTTGGTATTGAGCGCAGATCGCACCGTGTTCTGGGAAAATGAAAACACTCTCATCATCGCTGACCTGCACATTGGCAAGACGGGACACTTCAGAAAGGCCGGCATTGGCGTGCCTCCTCAGGTTTACAAGGATGATCTGCACAGGCTGCTTGCACAATTACTTTTCTTTAAGGCAGAAAAGCTGATCATTGTAGGCGATCTTTCACACAGCGGCGAGAATCGCGAAATGGAACTGTTCACAAAATGGCGGAGAGACTTCTCCTCACTTGAGATCGAACTCGTTAAAGGCAACCACGATATACTGGAAGAGAAATGGTATTCTTCTGCAGACATCACCGTTTGTGAAGATGCACTGCTTCGTTCTCCGTTTGTTTTTACTCATGATGTATTCGCATCGGCAACCGCTACCGTGGATGATGGCTACATCTTCTCGGGACACGTACATCCCGGCATTACCATTCGAGGCAAAGGCAGACAGTCGCTGCGTTTTCCCTGTTTCTATTTCGCTGGTGAATATTGCATCCTCCCTGCCTTCAGCAGGTTTACGGGCACGTATGGAGTTCAACCAAAGAAAGGTGAGATGGTGTATGCAGTAATGGACCGCCAGGTATGTAAACTATGATTTCTTCTTTGGCTTCCTGAAGATCTGATTGTAATCGAGATAGTAAATGAACCTGACGGTGATTTCGTTTCCGTGACGTAGGCTGAAAATATTTCCCAGGTTATTGAAGTATCTCCTGTGCAATGCTCCATTCACCATTTCCTCATCGCCAAGCCAGTTCTTATATCCCACAATAAGTCTGCTTCCGAGTCGGAAGTCCCAGGTGAAGAAAGCATCGAGATTGAAGAAGTTTACATTCTGATCCAAACCATTGATGAATGGTCTTGGAACTTCATTGCCCTGCGCATCCACATTCGCGAGGCGGTTGAACTTTACATTACTCCAATAATGTCTCGCACGAAGCGTGAGATTGATCCTTGGAGTAAAATTGTAAATGCCGGAAATTACTGTTGTCACATCTCTGAAGTCAACAAAGGCAATGATTGGCTCACCATTCATTTCCTGCATGTTCGTATTGATGATGTAGTCCGTCTCCGCTTCGTAACGATGCGAAAGTTCCATCGAGAACTTGTCGCTGAACCGGTAACGCAATCCTCCACCAAGGATGTGATAGTTTTTGTTCGGAGCGCCGAGGAAATTCGCATAGAGGAATTCGTATTTGGCGAACAGTCGCTTGCGTGAGTCTGTACTTCCCGTGAGTTCGGTGAACGCATAGGCAGGCCTCCTGGCGAAACGTGTGAACGGCGCTCC
>CBINHQ010000281.1:0-3898 GCA_966250475.1 uncultured Chitinophagaceae bacterium | reverse complement strand
TTTGCGTGTTTCTCATCCTTATGCTTCGGCACAAGAACGAGAAACTCAAATTGAAGCAACGTACCACCGAGCTGGAGATGCAGGCTTTGCGAGCGCAGATGAATCCCCACTTCATCTTCAATTGCCTCACTGCCATCAATCATTTTATTCTGAACAATGACAACGAAAGCGCTTCGGATTATCTCACGCGTTTTTCAAGATTGATTCGTCTCGTGCTGATCAACTCCGAGAAGGCAACCGTCACCCTGGAAGAGGAGCTCAACCTCACCAAACTCTATCTCGAAATGGAACAGTTGCGGTTCTCCAACAGCTTCGATTATGAGATTCGCTATGATTCCGCAATCCAACCATCGATGGTAGTGGTGCCTTCCTTTATATTGCAACCCTTTTGTGAGAATGCGATCTGGCATGGACTTCTGCACAAGGAAGGAAAAGGCAAACTGGTCATCGACCTTGCCATGAGGGGAAGCATAATGGTCTGCACTATTACGGATAATGGAATTGGCCAGAGAAAGGCAGCTGCCATGAAGGCAAACTCGGGTGAAACGAATAATTCATATGGCCTGAAGCTGACGACTGAAAGGCTTGCGATTTTCAATGGAGGAAAAGGTCGATCTGGTTCTTTTGTGATCGAAGATTTGGCAGATGCTTCAGGTGGATCCAGTGGAACCAGAGTCACAATTAAAATCAGAAGCAATGCAAATGATTAAGGCAATAATAATCGATGATGAAACGTATGCATGCCAGGCGCTTTCGACGCTTTTGAAGAATCATTGTCCCGATGTGGAGATTGCCGCCGTTTGCCAGGATCCCCGCGAGGCGCTCAAGATCGTGGAAAGCATTAACCCAGAACTCATCTTCCTCGATATTGAGATGCCTCACATGAATGGATTCAGTTTTTTGGAGAAATGCAAATCCACTTCATTCGACGTGATCTTCACCACCAGCTATGATCAATATGCAATAAAGGCGATTAAGATCAGTGCTCTCGACTACCTGCTAAAGCCTGTCGACGCAAATGAGCTCAAAGCTGCGGTGCAGAAATTTCGCGAACGAAGGGCGCCCGTTTCCCGTCAGCAATTCGAGATTCTGCTATCGAGGCTGCAGCAACCGGCACCAGCTTCAATGAGAATTGCACTTCCAACCATGGAAGGACTGCAGATCATCTCCGTCGAAAACATTCTCTATTGCAGTTCCAGTAGTAACTACACTATTCTTACTCTGAAGGAAAACCAGAAGCTCACTGTTTCGAAGACGCTGAAAGAGATTGAGGAAATGCTCGAAGATTCCCGCTTCCTGCGCGTTCACCATTCGCATCTTGTGAACCTTGATGAAATAGAGAAATACTTCCGCGGTGAAGGTGGCTCTGTACTTATGAGCGATGGATCATCTGTAGATGTTTCCCGCTCCAGGAAGGAACTCCTGTTGAAGAGACTGCTTCCTGACAGAAAATAATCTTCCAGTCTTTCACACTTATTTCCGCAAGTTGCGCATTCAACCCCGCAAGTAACTCATTTTCGATTTTAATGTTGACTGCATTGAAATAGGTTTACCCCATGTTGAGATGATTGACATGTGAACTCATTATCATGATTCGTAAAATAGCTTTCTTGTTTGTTTTAGTAAGCAGTTGCAAATTAGCCCTGGCACAGGTCTCTGTATCGGGGTGGGTAGTGGATAGTGCAAACCGTCCACTACCCTTGGTTTCTATCGTGCTTCAGCAGGATGGAAAGGACAAGGCCTCCACCGCGACGAATGAATCAGGTGAGTTTAAGCTTCCGTTGAATATTGACAGAAGCCGTTCATGCAGGATTAGTTTCTCGAGAGTGGGATCTGTTCCTTACACTAAAGATTTTGTTTTTCCTGATACAGCCTTTCTTTCGAAGATTATTCTTCTATCAGATAATAAGATGCTGCGCAATGTCACAGTTACTTCTGACCGGCCACTCATCACAAGGCGCGCGGACAGATACATCATTAACATTGAGAATAGTTTTCTTGCCGATGGCAACTCGGGAATGGATGTGCTGCGCCGCTCACCGGGATTATGGGTTGATGAGTTGGGTGGCATTCGAATAAGAGGAAATCAATCCGTCACGGTAATGATCAATGACATTGTGCAGCGCATGTCGCAGGATGAATTGGCTGAATACCTGAGAACCTTGAAATCGGAGGACATCAGCCGCATCGAGGTGATCGCAAATCCTCCAGCTGAGTTTGAGGCGGCAGGAGGTGGAGGCATCGTTCACATCATCCTGAAAAAAGCCCGGAGGGATGGAATGAATGGAACGCTTTCTCTGCGATATGCGCAACAGGGAAGGAAGCCAGCGTTGAATGGCGGGGCGAACTTCGACTACAAGTCAGGTCCTATTTATTTGTTTGGTGGCTTCAACCTTGGAGCAGAGAGGAACACCGCGCGCATCACGAGTGAAACAATATTCCCCGGTGTGGCGGGTTATTATGCAACTACATTGAGAGAAAACGACAATCGTCGCCAGGGTTTACGCCTGGGAATGGTGTATGATCTCTCGGAGCGGCAATCCATAACAGTGCAGGCGCTAATTCATGCCACGCAGATGTACAACGATTTTCATTCTGATCTTATCTATCACAGGCCAACCGACACAACCACGGGCACGAACAATACAGATTGGATGCGCAAGCCGGTAATGTTTAGCGCTAACGCGATGTATGCTTTGAAGACGGATACGCTCGGTTCTTCCCTAAAAATAATTGCCGACTATACTTCGAGTTCCCGGAAGGAGGTAAACATCTTCTCGGCAAGATCGATTGATCATACCCTCGATGAAGATGTGATCAACAGAACTCCCAACGAAACTAGACTGTTTACCATGCAAGCTGATTATACCCAGGTGCTGCCTCATGCCATGCAACTGAAAACAGGGCTCAAGTTTGCAGGTATCAGGAGAGATAATGATGTGCGTATCGATAATATTGTGAATGGGGTGGAGGTTCCTAACCTTGGAGCGAGCAATCATTTCATTTATGATGAGCAACTTTCAATGGCATATGGTGCGTTGGAGAAGAATATGAAGAAGACAAGTGTCAAGATCGGGCTACGTTTTGAGCACACTCGTTCAAAAGGAAACTCTGTCACCTCATCTCAAAAATTTTCGAGGAACTATGCCGGCTTGTTTCCTTCAGTGTTTGTGATGCATAGCCTGGGAGAGGACAACAATGGGTCAATCTATGCAAGCTATGTGAGAAGACTTCAGCGTCCGGGATTCTCAGAATTAAATCCATACAGACTTCAATTGAGTACGGTAAACATCAACGTGGGTAACCCTGACCTGCAGCCGCAATACTCGAATAATTTCGAACTGGGATGGCAGTTCCTGAAAGGATGTGCGTTAAGTCTGTATTACTCGAGAACGACAGGCATCATTACCGGCTTCTCGGTTCCGGTGGGAAATGTCTTCGAGCATCAATACAAGAATCTGGACAAGAGTTCCTCGTATGGATTCAACCTCGAGGTACCTATAAAGGTTGTGAAGGGCTGGTCGATGAGCAATAATTTCGCGCTGTACTATGTGGATTACACATTGTCGTTGTACCGGAACAAAGGTGTCAGCTATTCCTTCACCAACATGCAGTCCATTCGTCTCGAGAAGATCATCGACTTCGACATGTATTTCAATTATCGTTCACCTTACGTAAACGCCAATTCCCGCAGCTCGGGTGTGGTGTTTACAGAGTTTGGTTTTACGAAACGCGTGATGAAAAATAAACTGCGACTGCGTTTCAATGTATCCGATATTTTCAATGTCACACGCGAAAAAGAAAGAACAGATTACGAGGGATCATACACCAGCTTCAACCAGAAGCGACAGACTCAGAACTTTGGATTTTCGGTCAGTTACAATTTCAGCTACGGCAG
>CBINHQ010000280.1:0-3964 GCA_966250475.1 uncultured Chitinophagaceae bacterium | reverse complement strand
TCCGGCAGTATTGGCCGGGCTTTATAAATTCACCCGCACAGATGAAGGATGCAAAAGGATACTGGGTGCACCGGGTTCAGAAGGTTGGCTCAGTACCATATTTGAAACCAAGGAAAAGGCTGCTGTGGATAAAGTTGCCCTTTATGCGGGCATTCCCGGAGCGGATGTGGAGGATGCAATGAACAAAATCGCGGATGAGGCAGTACGCGTGACCCGCGATGCGGTGCATCAGCCTCCAACCTGCGATGGAGTGAGAGAGTATCTCGCGGCGCAGCGTCACAACATTCTCGTGCACCTTCCTGCAGCCATGCAAATGGGCGATGTGTTGGAAGATGAGGCAATGGATGATCGCACGAATAAAATGGAAGGACCTGTTTCAGGTTTCATGCACAAGATCGAAAGCATTTTTTCAAAAGGCGATGATTCAAAGTATCCCTAACGGCTGATTGCGTAGATGAACACGCAGATCAGCACTGCAATGAGGGTGATTAGCCAGGGATGCATTCGATCCCAGCGTTCATTGCTTGCAGAGAGTTTTAGCGAACGCTCGAGAGAAATTTTTGAGGTTTTATCAGATTGTATTCGCTCGTTCAATGATGCCAGCTCCTGAGCAAGGAAGTAGGGGAGTTGCGCTACATTCCTCGACATCAAACTCACGATTGAATTATTAATCTCCGTTTCATTAAAATGATTAAGGATGTCTATGTTCTCATCGGAGAAGACATCTTTCATTTGAGATTTTACGGCAATAGCATCCATGCGGTCGGGATCGAGTTGTGATAAAAATTTATCGAGACTCAATGCCTTTCTCATTATAACAACTGGAGTTACCGGAGCAGATTCTCCCTTCATTCCACGGCTCTGCATGTACCAGCGGTTGTGAAGGTATTCCTCTTTTCGAGCCGGGTCGGTCAACACTTCATATGCCTCTTTGATGATATTGAATTGCGCAAGTGCATAGAGATCGTTCTGGGATTTGTCGGGATGATATTTATGTGCAAGTCTCCTGTACGCACTCTTTACCTCCTGCAATGTTGCGGAAGGAGGCAATTCGAGAATCTTATAGTAGTCTTTCAAATCCAATGGGACGGTTCAGCGATTGATCATACGAGGTATTTTTTCCAGAAGTCGATCGTGCGTTGCCAGGCGAGCTTTGCAGCGGTTTCATTGTACCTGGTTGGTGCAGTATCATTATGAAACGCATGTTGCGCTCCCTCGTACATGTATAATTCGTAGGTAATATTATTTTTTTTCAATGCGGCTTCATAAGCTTCAATGCCGGCATTCACTCCTTTGTCAATCTCCGCGTAATGCAGTTGTACGGCTGCTTTGATTTTCGGCACATCTTCTTCCTTAGGTTGACGGCCATAGAATGCAACGGCCGCTTTAAGTGAAGGTACATTCACAGCAAGGTTGTTCGACATGGCGCCGCCCCAACAGAATCCTACGCAACCATATTTTCCATTGCTATCTTTTCTGGTTCCGAGGTAGTCGAATACCTTAATGAAATTCTGCAGACTCTCGGCAGGATTCAGTTGTTGAAACTTCGCGCGTGCATCATCTTCATTTGCGGGTGTACCTCCAAGTGGCGACAACGCATTTGGTGCGATGGCAAGGAAGCCTGCATTCGCTGCTCTTCTCGTCACGTCTTCAATATGCGCGTTTAATCCGCGGTTTTCATGGATCACAACAACGGTTGGATATTTCCCTTCTTCCTTCGGCCTTGCCACATACGCTTGCATGTCGCCATTCACTCCTTGATAGTTGATCCTTTCTGTGAAGAGATCATTATCTGGAGTGATCGCAGCGTGAGCCTGGTTCACCTCGATCATTGGAAGAATCGCCATTGCGGCGGCAGTACCACCGGCGAGTATTGCAAGCCTGCGAAGAAATTCATTTCTGCTAAGAGGCTTGTGCGTGTACTCATCATAAAGGTTGATTATTCTCTGATCCATGATGTGAGCATTTAGGTTAATGAAATTACAATAATTAACTAATTAGCTAATTACTTAATCGATCATTTGGTAATGTTTTCCTAAATCAACCCTGCGTGCAACGCTAATGGCATTTATTTCGCGTCATATGGTTGTAAATTGATGCTGGTTCTTGAAATCAGACTTGCTATTGAAAAATATAATTTTTAATCCATGAAGCGATTCCTAAAAATGACCGCGATTGCCCTGCTGGTGACGATTGGCGGTACATTCTCCACCTCGGCTCAGGTTGGGGTGAGTGTAAACTACCAGACCTTCTATGATGAGCTGAGTCCTCATGGCCGATGGATTGACTACCCTGAATACGGGTATGTTTGGGTTCCGAATATGGGCCCCGATTTTCGGCCTTACGGTACCCGCGGTCATTGGGTATGGTCCGACCAGTATGAATGGATGTGGGTATCCGATTATTCCTGGGGCTGGGCTCCATTTCACTACGGACGATGGTTCCATGATCCTTTTTACGGATGGGTTTGGGTTCCGGGATATGAATGGGCTCCCGCCTGGGTTGCATGGCGCCACGGAGGAGACTACTACGGTTGGGCTCCTTTGAGACCGGGATTCCACATCAACATCAACATTGGATTTGGTGGATACAATCCTCCATACGATTACTGGTGCTTCGCTCCAAGCCGATACATCAATTCTCCGAGAATATCCAATTACTATGTTGATCGCAGCCGCAACGTTACAATCATCAACAACACAACGATCATCAACAACAACTACGGAAGAAGGAATAATGTGTTCTACAATGGTCCACGCCGTACTGATGCGGAAAGATTTGCCGGACGAATTACACCGGTTCGCTTCCGCGAAGTGAATCAGCCCGGCCGCACGAGAGTAAGAGGCAACGAAGTATCTGTTTTCCGTCCACGCGTACAGCAAGACAACGATCGCAGGTTTTCTCCTCGTAATGTAGAACGTTATGAAAGAAATGGAGATCGTAATGTGAGGTCGAACGACAACCGCCGTGACAATAATGTTTTCGATCGTCGCAATAATGGCGAGGCGCGTGAAAGAAATACTGCCCGCGAGAGAAATCCGAATGTATTTGATCGCAACAGGCAGAACAGCGACCGCGATGCGGAGATCCGCAGGCAGCAGGCTGAGAACCGGGAAAGAAATGTTTTCGATAGGCGTCAGCGCACGCAGGAGGCTGGTGAGCCCCGAGCGCGCCAGCAGGAAACACGACCACAGCAGCGTAATGTCTTTGAGAGAAGGCAAGAGCAGCCGAGGGTAAGGCAGCAGCAGGAACAGCGACGCAATGAACCTCGCGCAAGGCAGCAGGAACAACGCCGTGCTGAGCCACGTGCGCGTCAGCAGGAAAGCCGTCAGCAGCGTAATGTGTTTGAGAGAAGGCAGGAGCAACCTCGTGCAAGGCAGCAAGAACCAAGAGTTCGCCAGCAGGAGTCACGCCCTCAGCAGCAGCAGCGCAATGTTTTCGAGCGTCGCCAGCAGTCGCAGCCCCAGCAAAACGGGCAGGGAAGAAAGATTCGACAACGTTAAGTTCAATATAGCTTTTTCATTTACGCCGCATGTTTCTACGTGCGGCGTTTTTATTACGCGACTATTCTCCGGCTTTGCGCGAAGCCCTAACTTTATTCAATGCAAATTCTCTGGTCATACCTGCGCCCGCATCGATACCTCATCATTCTCTCACTCGTGCTCGCAGGGCTAAGCCAATTGCTCACGCTGGTAGATCCGTTAATATTCGGGAAGATCATCGATGACTATGCCACGAATCCTGGTGGTCGGACGCAGAAAGAATTGGTGAACGGAGTTACGTTTTGGCTGGTTATTGCAATCTCTGTGGCCTTACTCGCCAGACTTGCGAAGACATTCCAGGAATATGTGATGCGTCTCGTAGTGCAGCGGTTTGGGATGCAGATATTCAATGACGGACTGAAGCAGACATTGCGCTTAAGCTACCAGGAGTTCGAAGGTCAGCGAAGTGGTGAGACACTCTC
>CBINHQ010000279.1:0-3975 GCA_966250475.1 uncultured Chitinophagaceae bacterium | reverse complement strand
CGAAGTACAAACAGTTCGTCGATAATTGCTTCGCGATTTGTCAACGCCAGGCGCTTCATGCAAAGACGCTGGGGTTTATTCATCCCACTACGGGAAAGGAGGTTTTCTTCGATACCGAACTTCCTGAAGACATTGCAGGAGTGGTTGCCAAGTGGAGGAGGTATGTAAACAATTAAATTATTCCGTGAAATCGAAAAGCGTGGCGGTGAATGTACCTCGCTCTCTTTTCTTGAAGATCACGTCCCAGTTTCCTCTATATCGCATCAACTTCGGAACAAGGTATTCGCCGAATTTCGTCATCTGCACTTCAATGCTCACATTGAAATCATACACTCCCGCCTTGTAGCTCATGTCGTAGTTCCTGGCCATCACCTCCATCGTCTTCGCATTGAACCATGTGATCATGTTATCAATCACGATGCGATCCTTCTGTCCTGACCGCAAGTCTTCCTTTGCTTTTATTGAGAAGATGTATGCTGATTCTCCTTCGTAGTCCGCAAGATCGATGGAGAAATCGTACAACTCCGCCACGTCAGGATCAAAAATATTGATCTTATTACCTATGAATGGTATGCCTGGTATCTTCTTACCGGGATTGAAGAAAAGCATCTTGAGCTGTTCCTTGTGTTTCGCAACGCCACTCTTTCCCTTTGCAGAGAAATTCGTTCCTGCTACGATGTTGTTCTCGCCACATACTCTTCCTTTAGTGAGAAAGATGCCTGCATATAATTCCGCAGTGTAATAATTGTATTGACCTTTTTTGTCATAGAAATCACCCGAGGGCATTTCATACAACATTTCCATGGTGTGACAGGAATCGCGTCGTATCTGCTTTGTCTTGCTTTGCCAGCCTGCAATCTGTGCGCCTTTCTTATTCGTGATGCGAATGTCGTTGAGGGAAGTGAAGCCAAGCACCCTCAGGTTTCGAAATGCTTTGTAGAAGGTAGTATCATTCTTCACCCGTTCGATGAACTTTGGAATGTTCACATCGGAGCGGACCACCACCTCCGAGAGGCTGATCATTCTGGCGAGGCGTTCATTGTCGGTGGAATCATCCTGCGCGAATATGCGCGTCATTAACGCCAACATCGCGAGTACCAGGATAAGCCTTCTCATCTTATTTTGCCGGAAACAGCATTTTGTAATCCACACTGACCTTTCCCTTTGAAATATCTGTGAGCTTTCCCTTCATCAGCTTTCTCTTGAGAGGAGAAAGGTAATCGATGAAAAGTTTTCCTTCGATGTGATCGTACTCGTGAAGAATCACCCTTGCCGTCACACCGGTGAATGTTTTGATGTGCGAATCGAAGTTCTCGTCGCGGTACTGAAGCGTGACTGTCTCCTGGCGATACACATCTTCGCGGATCTTCGGCAGACTGAGACATCCCTCGTTGTAGGGCCATTCCTTTCCGTCAAGTTCCACGATGTGAGCATTGATGAAGACTGCCTTCATTCCCGGTGCGTCAGGATAATTGTGTGGCTCTTCGTCTTCTTCGAGATTGCGGAAAATTTGTTCGGTATCGATGACGAACAGACGAATATCACGATTGATCTGGGGCGCGGCAAGACCAACCCCGTTGCTGGCGTACATGGTCTCCCACATATCAGCAATCAGTTTTTCCAGGTTCGGGTAATCGGGCGTAATATCAGTTGCCACTTTCCTCAACACAGGATGCCCATATGCCACGATCGGTAAGATCATAAAGATTGAAGTTTTAACAGGCAAAATTAACCAATTAATTAGCCAATTAGCTAATTACCTAATTAGCTAATTAATTAATGTGTCGGAGGTAGTCCTGCAGCATTATGGTGGCGGCAATTTCATCCACCAGGGCCTTGTCACGGCGCTGCTTTTTCTTCAATCCCATTTCCAGCATGGCCCGGCTGGCAAGTTTGGAGGTGAAGCGCTCGTCCACCCGTTCGATGGGAATTGCGGGGAAATTCTTTTGCAGTTCTATTATGAACTTCTCTACCATAGGAGTGGCATGTGTGTCGGAATCATCGAGGTTCTTGGGGTGTCCGATGATGATGCGCTCTACTGTTTCAGTGCTGAAATAATTTTTGAGAAACGGCAGCAATTGCCTCGTCTCCACGGTTGTCAGTCCCGTGGCGATAATCTTCAACGGATCGGTGACTGCAAGGCCGGTGCGCTTCTTTCCGTAATCTATCGCGATGATTCTGGGCAATGAAAAAAGTTTTAGCTGAGTTGATTGTTGAGGAACATGTCTGCAATGACGAAGATGGCGAAGATGACAGAGGCGACTCCGTTCGCCGTCATGAATGCCACGTTTACCCTCCGCAGATCGACGGGCTTCACGATGGAGTGTTGGTAGATGAGCATTCCCGCGAAGAACGCACAGCCCAGCCAATAGAGCCAGTTGAACCCTCCAATCACGCCCGCCGTAATTACCGCAGCCGCGCTGAGAAGGTGAAGCAATTCGGAAATGCGTAAAGCTCGTGCCTTTCCCACCGAAGCAGGAATGGAGAACAGACTGTTCGATTTATCGAATTCTTCATCCTGCAATGCATAGATGATGTCGAACCCGCTAACCCAGAAAATTACGGCGAGCGAAAATAATACTGGCAACAGATCGAATGTTCCCGTCACCGCAAGATATGCGCCGATAGGTGCGAGTGAGAGCCCCAGTCCGAGTACGAGGTGGCAAAAAGAAGTGAAACGCTTCGTGTAGCTGTAACCGAGTATCACCAGCAAGGCCACGGGTGAAAGGTAGAAGCAGATCTTGTTGAGAAAGTATGCGCAACAAATGAATGCGAGGCTGTTGAATACTGTAAACCTGAATGCGTTCTTGGGTGAAATGACGCCTGCAGGGATTTCCCTCGTTGCCGTTCTTGGATTCCGGCTGTCTATTTTCCAGTCGAGCACACGATTGAATGACATGGCCGCGCTTCTCGCGAAAAGCATGCAAAGCAACACATAAAAAAACTTCGTGCCAATGCCTTCAGGGGCGAACCATGGTTCATTCTTCAAAGCGAAATTGCTGTCGGCAGCAAACACTCTGAACACGCCAAGAAAGAATCCGATCATCGCGAACGGCATGGCGAAAATGGTGTGCGAAAATTTTATCAGGCTGAAGTAGTTTTTAACGGAGGACATGCAGCAAAGGTAATCAGGGCTTGCTGTTTAATTCCAATATTTGCATTTTAAGCGGAGATAATTAGGCTTTAGTTTAATTAGTAATTAAATAATTAGCTAATTATTAATTAAACTGTCCTGAGGATTTCACGGCATTCCTTCCGTGAAAGAAACACCGAAGATCGGGGGAAATCACATTGAATCTTAATTGGGCCGTGGTAGGTTTGTGTCTTGATCGATCGGACGGTTTAGCGTTGCCTGGTGAAAACGGATTAGCTTACAACCATGGTTGGGTGTGGCATATGTGCCTGGGTAGGCTTTGCGCCTGGTTTGGGGAAGTATTGCCATGTCAGGGTAAATAATGGCTGGTTGGAGGCGGGGGAGGGCAAATGCGGGGAGGGCCCACGGGGCGCGAGAGAATTAATTCCCAAATGTGCACAAGACCCTTAATTTTTTAAAAAAACTGCCCGGCCAACCAAATCTCAACTCCTCCCCACAAATCTCCCAAACCCTTATCCATTCCATTCTCTGGTATTTCGACTTCATCTCAATGACCATCTCACTCCAAAGTCCGGCATTCCAACACACACAAACTGGTGGAATAATTCATTCTTAATAGATGAGAAACTTGGTCAACTCGTTACAATAAAGAATCCATCCAGGCAAAATCAATTATCATCACTTAGTCCTGCATTGCTTCCATTAACGACGCTGAGCCTCTATTGCCTGAACATACATCACGCAAACTCCTAAATTGCTGGCGTATGATAGTTACTGCTAAAACCAATTTTTGACATGTTGAACTGTGGATTGAATTAAACAGCAGGTCCCAAATATCCATTTAATCCGCCGACAAATTAGTTAATTGCAGAAATTCGCGT